>CBINGT010000144.1:0-8151 GCA_966250245.1 uncultured Anaerolineae bacterium | reverse complement strand
GGCGCCTTTTTGTTGAAAAAGGGAGTAGGGAATAGGGAGTGGGGAGTAGGGGAAAGGCCCTCACCCCCTAGCCCCTTCCCCCACCCCAAAATGAAGGAGTGTAAGGCGCTGCAACCCGGCGTGTAGGAAATAGCGGGCGGAGCTTGCTCCGCCCCTACGTGAATGTGGGGAATGGCGAGCGCCCGGTTTGTTTCCTTCCCTCCTTGTGGGGTTGGGGCAGAAAAGCCGACCAAAGGTCGGAAGGATGGGGGGTAAAACGGGCGCAGCAAGCTGCGCCCGTATTGACTGGGGAAAGGCCCGCTCTCCGACAGCTACGGCTGCCCTTTACGGAAGCTGGCTGGACGGCGGCGGGGTGACCGGCGGCAAACCAGGCACTTCATCGGGCGCAAAGCCGTGCGTGAGCGTTCCAAAGCAGACGTCCTGCCAGCAGTTCGCCGGGCGATCCAACTCCTTCGCCCACAACTCGATCCCCTCGAAGCGGTGGAACTGCACGTAATAACGATACGCCAACTCAAGCGCCGAGTCGTGGCGCCATTCGGTGCCCGAGTCGACGATGATCGCCTTGATTGCGCGCTCCAAAGAGCCGCGCCCCGGCTTCAGGTGAGTCGTTTTCTCCTTGCCATCCGAGCCGATGAACTTGTAGTCGGGCAGGTCCGTCAGGTCGATATTATCGTAGCAGCGCCGGTCTCCCCGGCGGAGCATCAGCTCGCACTGCTGGATCAGGCTGCCGATATGGACCTGCGGATAGTTCTGGTACGTGCCGTCGTACTTCGGGATGTTGCACCATTCATCCCGGCGAGCGTCTTCCGGAATGATGCCGTTCTCGGTAATCTGCGATTTCACCGGCGGCCAGTCTGGATGTTGCTGGCGACCTTCCATGAAATCGCACGACCGGCTGCTATGGTAATCCGTCCGGTAGCCGTTCATGCGGTCAAGCGCAAGCTGGTTGGCGCGCTCGTACGCTTCCGCGGGCGAGAACGTCAGCGGGATCCCGTTGTTCAGCTCCGGCGGCATGCGATGGATGAGC
This sequence comes from uncultured Anaerolineae bacterium, assembly GCA_966250245.1. GTDB lineage: Bacteria > Chloroflexota > Anaerolineae > Aggregatilineales > Aggregatilineaceae > DYGX01. The sequence continues at coordinate 7,124 of CBINGT010000144.1, read as the reverse complement.
TGGATGTCCGGCCTATCCCACAGGTAGTCGGCGATGTAAGCGGCAGTGGCGGTTGCTGCAGCGCCCCAGTTGCTCTGGTTATCTTCCGCCGCGTACGACACGATGTAGTACGGATTCTTCGCCAGCCAGTTCTGGAACAGCCATTTGCAGTTCCCCTCGCCGATCGTCGTGTCGCCGTAGACGGGCAGCAGCGGGCCGGTGCAGGTGCGATCCGCCCAGTACGCTTCGAGCAGATCGGCCGTCTGGACTAGTTCCGGCGTGCCCCATCCGAAATTGAGGCGGCACTGCTGATCGGCCTCGGAGATCACCTTCACCTGCGTCATGATCCGTTCAAGGATGTTGGCCGCTTCTTCTGCATAGTGCTCTTCGCCGGTCAGATGGTACGCCAGTGCACGCGCGTACAGCCGCTCAACGCCGCGTTCATGGTGGATCCAGGCGGGGTTGTTCGCGTTCCGGCAGCGCTCGTTTCCATCAAGCTCGTAATCCCATTTAGCGTTCGCGCTCTTGAGCACATCATCGACTGCACTCTTGTACGGTTCCTTCCCCATGCGCGCTTTTTCCGCGATGACGCGCAGTTCTTCCGGCGTGGTCTGATACCCCCGCGAGCGCGGTCCATCGTCCTGCCAGGGCAAAACGACCGGCACGTCGACCGGCGCGGCGACGACCGGCAGAGCAGCCTGGGGAGTCAGCAGGATCAAAATGGCGAGGGTTGCGAAGATGGTGCGTTGGATGAGATGGCAGTTAAGCTGAGTGAATGCTCGACTATTCGTTCGGATAAACCTCATAATCCTCTCATGCCCCTAAGATGCGTCGGAACGTCGGCCCCTCGCGGCGGCCGAGACACAGGCGCAGCAAGTTGGCATAGTGTCCATCGCGGTCGACTCGCTCCGGCGGGAGCAGCGTGGCCTGTTTCAGCGCGCGATGTAGCCAGCAGGTGTAGAACAACGCCTCGATCATGACGCTGGACAGGCCGACTTGCTCGCGGTAGCGCCTGACCGCCACGACGAGCGCGTCACTCAATGACCCATGATCGATAAAGTGGGCGGCGAACCCGGCCAGCCGGGAATGTTCCCCTGCGGCGCGGGCGGCGCTGACTACATACGACCTGAGAAAATATAACAGGTCCCACAGCGGCATTCCATCCGGCTCGGCGGATTCCCAGTCGACAAAAGCAGTGTCGCCGCGCGAAGTGACCAGGACGTTCCACGTGCCAGGATCGCCGTGCTGGAAAACCAGTGGGAAGCTCCCCGACTCGGCCCGCAGCGCATCGATCAGCCCAGTGAGGTGTTGCTCGTGTTCGGGGTCGAGCCGGTAGATCGCGCAGAACCGCGCCAGCAACTCGGCCAGCGCATCCGCAGCGGCGGCGGGTGACGCGGGTTGCACCGTCCGCACGCCGAGTTCCGTCAACCAGCGTATCCCGGCGTGCAACGCGGGATCGTCCGGTGACCAGCGCGCCACCTCGCGGAACGGCCGCCCGTCAACCGCGCTCTCCGCGACGATTGCGAGGTCTGCGTGGCGCCCCGCAAACGGCACACGCGGCAGGACGCCCTCGCCCAGGCCAAGCTCTGCCAGCCGGTCAAGCGCGCGCCACTCGTTCTCAAGCCGGTCGTTGAAGGCGGGATCGCGCACCATTTTCACCAGGTACGCGGGAGCCTCTTGCGCCGGCGGGAACAGGAAAAACAACAGCTTGCGGGAGCTATACGCCCCGGCAGCCCACAGGCCCCAACGATAGCCGCTGAGGTCTATGCCGCGCTCGGCGGCCAGAGCGCGCAGATAGGCGGGCGGCGGGGCGTCTGCGGACACGCCGCGCCCGGCCAGCACGCCGTGTCGTGACACGGGCGGAAGCGAGCGGTGCACCGCGCCTTCGACGCGCCCCGCCCCGTCCAGCAGCCCGAACGCGACACGCTTCGCCCGCGCCCGGATCCCCCGGCTCGGTGGCGCGTCGTCGCCATCGGCTGCTTCAGCGGCGGACGCAGCGGTGGATTTGGCGCGCGCCCCGTTGTTCCGGCGGCGGATGCGCTTCAGCCGTTGCAAGGTGATCGTCACGCTATACAGGCGCCGGTCGAGGAAGAAGCGTCGCGGCTCGGCGTGCGTCAGCGGCACGGCGGTGTGCACCTCGCCCGACAGCGGACTGAGCCAGTACAGCGCGGCCCCGCCAAAGTCCGCCCGCAGCGCGGCGAGTGTCTCATCGCGACGCAGCCAGCCGAGCGGGCCGCCAAGCTCCGCCCACAGCAGCCCGTCCGGACGCAGCACCCGCGCGATCTCGGCTCGCAATGCAGGCGTCAGCACCCTCACGCCACCGGCCAGCATCACCAGATCGGCGCTGTTATCCGCCAGTGGAAGCGCGTCGCTCGCCCTGCTCTCGATGTGCGTGACGCTGCCCCACCGGTCGAGCGGCAGAAGATCGGCCAGAGCCGAGGCATCCGCCACGATCGACACGCGCCCCAGCCGCGCCAGCGCCGCCAGACTTGCACTTGTCGGCGCGCCCAGACACACAATATGCTCAAGCTCAAGCGAGGGCAGCAGATAGCTCCAGTTTGCACCGGCCACCTCGCCGCGCAGGTTCGTTCCGGGAATAAACTGCGTGCTGAGTGTCCGTTCCAGCATGGTAAACTCCATCAGGTGCCGAGCAGCCAGCGCATCCCTGGGATCCGTAGCAGCTCGGGGAACATATTCCCCACGTTGAGCACGTCCCGGTTCAGGCGCAACACCGCCAGGGAAATCACGCCAACCATCACGACGCCGACCAAGACCGGTGGGTTGAAGATCAGTTGCATCGCCAGCAGAGCGACCGTTGCCGCTATCAGCACCACGTAGACGCGCACGTATTCGCGGTCAAAGAGGCTGATGCCGGTGCCGAGCAGCAGACCGGCCTGCTTCATGATGTTGAAGATGATCAGCGTGACCATCGTGCCGACCGCCGCGCCCATCGCGCCGTAGCGCGGGATCAGCAGCAGGTTGAGCACCAGATTCAGCACGGCGGCGAAAATATCCACCACGACGATATAGCGCAGCTTGCCGAGCACCTTCAACGTCAGCCCGTTCTGGCCGGTTGCCGCGTTGAAGAAGTAGCCGAACGAGAGCATCGCCATGATAACCGCTGATTCCTCATACCGTGACTCAAATACGGTGACGGTCACCGGTCCGGCGAGCGAGAAGGTCAGCGCGAAGATCGGGAACGACACCACCGCGACCCACACCGCGTTCTCCCAGTACAGCCGGTTGATCCCCTCGCGATCGCCGCGCGCAAACAGCCGCGCCGCCGCCGGGGTGAACAACAGCGCAAAGCTCGCCAGCACCATCTGGTTCATCTTGGCAGTGGGTTGCACCGCGCGGAACGCCGCGACGTCCGCCGTCCCGTGGAACTGCTCCAGCAGAAACGCGTCGATCGTGTTCATCACCACGAACACGAGGTCAGACGCCAGCAACGGCACGGTGAACGACAGCACTTCGCGCGCGGGGATCCGCACCTGGCGCAGATTGAGGTGCGTAAACAGGTCTTGCTCGCGCATCACGCGCACAAGGATGTAGCTGAAGATCGCCACGCCGAGCACTCCAGCGCCCAGGTAGCCCGCCGCCAGGAACTCGACATCCGCCTTCGCCGCGATCAACAGAATCACCACGATCAGCTTGAGCGATGGTGACAGCACGTATTTGCGGAAAAAGATCGCTTTCGGGCTGGAGAAGACTGCGAACAGCCCGTTAATCACATTGTCGAGCGCGGTCACCGGCGCAAGCGCGATCAGAATAGCTAGAATGGCGACCGCTTCCGCGTCCTGAATCAGCGTGCCGGTAATCGCGCTGCGCAGCCCGACGACCGCCAGCACCAGCGCCAGCCCCAGCGAGAGGATCGTCCCAATGACCAGCGCCAGCGTGCCGAACAGCTTCTCGTATTCTTTCTTCTCCTGGTAGATGGGGATGAAGCGCGTCACCGCGCGGTCCAGCCCCAGCGTGATGACCGTCTCACCGAGCGACACCATCGACAGCGCATACGCGAACGCGCCGTAATCGGTCTTCGACAGGTAGCGGACGGTCAGCACCTGCACCAGGAAGTTGACCACCATCGAGATCATCCGCCCGCCGAGCAGCAGGCTAGAGCCGCGAATCTGCTTGCGCGCTGCGGATTTCTTCTCGATCTCCGGCTCAGGGAAGACCGGCACGACCACCGGCTGCGGTATCACCTGAGCCGCGAGGCCCTTCCCGTTGCCCGAAGGGGGATACGGGACGGTTAGCTGCGGATCCCAGAAATCGGGATGCTCGACGTCGGTGAAGCGCTTGAGATCGACATCCGGCGACCAGTTTGTGCCGTCGGGAAGCGTCGTGACCGAGTCAAAGGTACAGTCTGCCAGCAGCGCGCCGCGAAGGTCTGCGCCCGACAGATCCGCCTGGCTGAGATCAGCGCCAGTGAGGTCGGCGTCGTGCAGGCGTGCGCCGCGCAGCGAGGCGCCCTGCAACTTGGAGCGCAGCAGGTGCGCGCGTGTCAGATCGGCGCGGTCGAGGTTCGCCCACTGCATATCGGCCAACCCCAGACGCGCGCCCTGAAGCTGCGCTTCGCTCAGGTCGACCAGCCGCAGTTTCGCGCCTGCCAGGGTTGCGTGACGCATGTCGGTCTGCTGGGCCAGCGTGCGGCGCAGGTTCGCCTCGCCGAGATACGCGCCCTGCAGGTTGGTGCGCGACAGGTTCGCTTCCTGTAGTTCCGCGCCAAGCAAATCGACGCCCTCAAGATTGGCGCCTTCGAGGTCAGCGCCGCGCAGGTCCGCCAGCCCCAGGCGCGCACCCGACAAGTTCGCTCCCTTGAGGTCCGCGCCCTGGAAGTTCGCCTCGCCGAGCACCGCATTCCGCAGGTCGGCGTCGGAAAGCTGCGCGCCAGGAAGCTGCGCCTTAGGCAACGCCGCACCGGTCAGCACGGCGCCGGTCAGGTTCGTACGCTGCAAGTTGGCAACATCCAAACGCGCTTCGGAAAGGTCCGCGCCCGCAAGATTGACATTCCGCAGGTCGGCCCACTCCAGCCGCGCGCCTGCCAGGTTCGCGGCAGAAAGGTCCGCGCCCTGCAAGTTGGCCCCGATCAGGCGCACGCCGCGCAGCGTGCCGTCGAACAGCGCGCCCTGCTCGCGCAGCTCGTTCGCAGCGGCGACGGCGTCACTGTTCATCTGGCTGCCCAAACGGGCCAGCACATCACTATCGACTTGCTCAATAGTCACCGTGAAAACCCGGCTTTCTGTATAAAGCGAATCGCACTTTGAACACGATTAGGGGCTGGCAGAACCCTCTGCTGCGCCCACTCCGCGAGGATCCCACGTTGTATCAATGGTCAGGTCCAGCGCCCGGGCAATGTCGCCCCAGGGGACCAGCTTAAAGTTCTGGTTCTCGTCAGGGTTGGTGTTACGCCCGTCCTGTGCGACGAACAACCCTTCTGGGAAGGCATCACCCAGCGCGGCGTTTGTCACGTCGATCCCGTCCGTCCCCGAAGTGCCGTCGATCGTCTCCGAGGCGACAATCTTGAACCGCCCCAGATAGCGCGGCGTTTCCTCGCGCGAGAAGACGACATAATCGTCGCTGCCCTGGCTGGACGCGATCAGGTAGCCGCCGCCATCCGAGGTGTAGTACAGCGCCAGCCCCTCGATATCGTCCTCAAGCGGATTGTCGCCGCCCACACGGGCGATCTCGATCGACTCGGCAGGGCGGTCCGGCTCCGCGACAAAGCGCCAGATTGCCTCGTCCTCTTCGGCGACGTAGAGATAGCCCATCTCGTCATCCGCGACGCATCCTTCCGGCTGGGATTCGACCTCGAATTCCCGCACCAGGGACGCATCGACCTGCCCCTCGCCGTTGTCAAACAGCTCCCACTGCTGGATCTCGCCGTCCTCGCCGTTCACGAAGACGTAATACTTGCCACTGGCCGGGCTGACGTACATGCACAGGCCATACACGTCGATGTTCGTCTCGATATCCCGCGCGGTGATGTGCAGCAGCTCACGCGTGGCCTCGTCCAGCCGGAAGATCTCGATCGTATCGCCCCGGCGGTTGCTGGCCGCAACAATGGTGGTGGGCTCACCGCCGAGCGGGAAATTGTAGCGAAGATCGACGTTGTTCAAGCGGCCCTCTTCAAAGATGTATTGAAGCTGGCGCCCATCCAGGTCGTACACCGCCAGCCCGCCGCGCTTGTCTGTACCGATGACCACGCTCTGCGACGGGTCGCTCGGATGCACCCAGATCGCGATATCGTCGGCAGCATCGCCGCTTCCGGGCACCGGTTCGGTTTCGACCGTAGCCATGACCTCAGCGGCTTCACCGTCCTGCGCCGCGACGATGCCCCAGCCCACCAACAGCACAGCGATCATTACCACCCACACACGCGCCATCTCAACCCCTCTCCTCACATCACACGTTCAGCCAGAACACCGTACTCCTTAGTTCGTCGTCACCGGATTGACCGGGGCGGCAACAGGCTTCCGCGCGTGTCCGGCCAGCAACGCCCGTTTCGGCGGCGGCACTTCCATCAGGCCGGTCCATACCGAGATGGCCGCTCCCGCCAGCGCCATAATCGCCCAGAAGAAGCGCATATACGCCAGATGCAGGAACATCGCCGTGGCAAGATACGCCACGATACTCAGCATCAGGCTCGACGCCGTGTAGACGATGTCCGGTCGCGTCAGACGGTAGCGCACGCGGAACATGCCCAACTGAATGAACGTCACGCCGATGGTGGCCATCAGCAGGCCGAAGCCGAGCAGCCCGGTATCGACCATCTCTTCCAGGTACATATTGTGGATGCGCCGCCCGGTCGACAGCACGCGGAACCCGATGCCGCGCGCGTAGTCGGTGATATAGCGGGACGCCTGCCCCGGCCCGACGCCCAGAATCGGATTATCGCGGATCATATACGTTGCGGTGATATATTGCGTCATGCGGCCTTGAACGGACGTGTCCGCTTCGGAGACGTCCCCCGAAGCGATACCCGCGAAGTCCAGATTGGTGATGCGATACAGGTAACCGGGCACCAGCCCAACGCCAACCACTATGATGGCGACGGCCGTCAGCAACACATAGCGCACCGGAAGCATCCGCACGAACATCAGCGCAACCAGCGTCACCACCAGGCCGATCCCGGCGCCACGCGAGAA
>CBINGT010000143.1:0-8153 GCA_966250245.1 uncultured Anaerolineae bacterium | reverse complement strand
CGCAAACCAAAGCGCCCGACCGGACCCCGGTCGGGCGCTGTTTTTAAGCGCAAACAACCCTGATAAAGCAGTGAAGCTTTGTTTATAGCGCCGGCACGTAAAACCTCACCCCTGGCCCCTCTCCACGCGTGGAGAGGGGAAAAGGGTCCGGGGGTTAAGGGGTGAGGTTTACCCTATTCGTCCACTCCGACAGATTACTTAGCTCCCCCAGACGCGGATCGCCAGGACCAGCGGGCGTCCGATGGGCACGTCGCTGCCGGGGTAGAGCAGGTCCCACACGGAGTAATAGCAGCCGTAGATCGGCGGCGCCGTCCCGGTGAAGGTGATCGTCGCGGACTCTTCAATGCCGACCGGCGGCTGAACGAAGAAGTTGGAGCGCTGCTGCCGGGCGAAGTTCGTCCCCTCGATGAGCTCGCCGCCACACTCAGCTTCGAGCCGGCTGAGATCGACCGTCTCGTCGGGGTTGGCCGTCAGCCGGGGGTTGAAATTCAGACGGGCGCGTTCCGGCCAGGCGCAGCTTCCGGTGTTGAGCAGCGTCAGGTCAAACGTAAAGTTGGTGCCCGAACGCACCAGGCGCGGGTCGCTGAACGCCGTGCGCTCCGGCGGGATGTTGTAGTCTTCTGGCGCCTCGACGTAGGACTCAAAGTCGCATGCCGTGAGCGTTTGCGTCATGTTCGGCGTGGGCGAAGCGGCGGCCAGCGTGGCGAAAGACAGGGCGACTGCTGTCCCTGTGCTGTCCGGCGTGGGCGTGTAGGTCGGCGTGTCGGTCGGGACGGGTGTGTCGGTTGGTTCCGGCGTGGGGGTATCGGTTGGAAGCGGCGTTTGCACCGGCGAGGGCGTTTCCGCTGGCGCCAGGGTTTCGCTCGGAGTCTCAAGCTGCCCTGCCACGGTCGCCGGATCCTCGGTCGCGGTGGGCACGGCCATCAGCGCGGCCATAGCGGTTGACGTCAGCGCCACGTCGGTCGGCTCACCATTGTTCAGGCCGAGCAATCCAAAGACGCGCTCGCTGCCGTCTCCAAACCCGTACAGCGCGCCTGCCGCCAATGCAATCACTGCCATCGCAAGCATCAGCACCGAGCGCGGGCGCATCCGCCCTGGCGCGCCACTGGTCGCGGGCGGGGCGAGCGGCGTGTGGCTGCCCGTGTCGGTGATCAGCGAGCGCAGGCGGCGCCATTCGGAGTCCTCACGCGGGCGTGGCTCGACCAGCGGCGGGTCCGCGAAGACTGCCGTGCTGTCAAATACCGGATGGAGACGCCCTTCGATGTCCAGGCGGGCGAGGTCGTTCGCCAGCTCGGTCGCAGACTGGTAACGCTCGTCCGGGTCTTTGGCGAGCGCCTTTTGCACGATGCGATCCAGTTCTTCGGGCACGTGCGGCGCGAAATCTCGCACCGAGGGGATCGGCTCGTTGACGTGCTTGATCACCACGGCGAGCGGCGTTTCGGCGTCGTAGGGCAGGCGGCCGGTGAGGAACTGGAACAGGATCACGCCGAGTGAATACAGGTCAGAGCGCTCGTCGCCCGGCTCGCCGAGTCCCTGCTCCGGCGCCATGTAGGCGGGCGTGCCGACCATCCCTCCGCTTGAGGTGAACTGCACGCCGGTGACGATCTTGGCAATGCCGAAGTCCGTCAGCACGACGCGCTGATCCTCGTCGAGCATCAGGTTGGCGGGCTTGACGTCGCGGTGAATCATGCCGCGCTGGTGCGCATAGGCCAGGGCTTCGGCGGCGCTGTACACGATCCGCACCGCCTCGCTAACTGGGAAGGTCGCTTGCTGCTGGGCGAGCTCATTCAGCTTGTCCTTGAGCGTCGGACCGTTGATGAGCTCCATCACCATGTAGTAGTTGTCGTTGGCGACGTCGTACTCGAAATCGTAGACCTGGACGATGTTCGGGTGCTTTAGCTTGGCGACGTTGCGCGCCTCGTTCTCGAAGCGATCCTTGAACTCGGGATCGTCCGACAGGAAGGGATGCAGCAGCTTGATCGCGACGTAGCGGTCGAGCGCGGGGTGATAGCCGCGATAGACCTCTGCCATGCCGCCGCGTCCCAGGCGGTCAATAATCTCGTACTTACCGAGCGTTTTTCGCACCACAGGTGGAACTGCCCCATTTGGTTCATCACTCTGCCCGGCGGGTGCCGCGCGCAGGTGAGTATAGCCGAAATCCGATCAACCGCCCACCGCGCGACGGGCGGCGCCGCTTATTCGGCAGGCGCGGGGATGGTGATGGTCGTTTGCGCGTGGTCCTGTGGCTCGGCAGGATCTTCGTAGTACAGCGCGACGTGCAGCGTGTAGTCGCCTTCGGGTTGCGCCACGCCGCGCAGGTGGAGCGTCAGCTCCAGCCGGAAGGTCATCGCCTCGATCACGGTCGTCCCGCCGACCCTGGCGCCCGCCGCGTCGAGGATCGCGATCTCGAAGCTCGGCTTTTCGCGGAAGGGCGTCACGTCAAGCTGCACCTTCACGCGGCGGCCGTCCGGCAGCGGCTGCGCGTCCAGCTTCTCGATGCGGACCTCGCTGCGCGGCTTGAGGTTGTCGCTGTTCAGAAAGAAGTTGATCGGCTCGCTCACGATGCGGCGCTCCCCGATTGCTGAGCGGCACGCAGCGCCGCCCAGGCGGTATCGAACGTGTCCGCCGGGACGAAAATGTGATCGCGGCTGAAGGCGCTCAGCGCCAGAATGGGCACGCCCGCCGCAGCGAGGACCTCGGTCACGCGCGCCAGGAAGCCGGTCAGCGTGGGGTCGAGCGCCGCGTCAAACGTGATCAGCCGGTAAAGCCCGCCCTCGTCGATGTCCGGCAGGCGTGTCTCGAACGCTTCCCATTCTTCCTGCGGCACCAGCAGCGTGACCTCTTGATCGTCCGCCAGCAGCGCGCTGAATGGCGTGCCGATCTCCGCCAGCACGCCCGCTGCCGGGGTGATCGCCGCCGGGGGGAGCCTCAGCAGCCGGTACGCTTGCCCGTCGGTGACGAGCGTGGCGCGGGCAAAAACGTCTTGCGCGGATTCCTGCGTGGTCATTGGCAGTTCCCTTCGGTTACAGGCGCTCGTCAGGCGGGACGGGCAGCATCACGATACCGGAGATCACTTTCGGGTAGAAGTCGGTGCTTTTCTGCGGCATGCGCTCGCCTTGCCCGGCGATCTGCTTGATGTCTTCCATGCGCGTTGGGCTGACGAAAAAGACGAAGTCCCCCTCGCCGCGATCAACGTTCTCGACGGCTGCGCGCGGGTCGCGGTGGTAGCGGATCATGCTCTTGTCCTCAATACCTGCTTCCGGCACGCCCGCGACGCGCTCCAGCAGGACCTTGTGGAGCAGGCTCACCGCCAGCCCTTTCCACGCGTCGGAGTGGTCATCCGCAATCAGGTCGGCGGGCCGGACGCCGCTCGCCAGCGTGAGCACATAATAGCCGGTGTGCGGGCCGCCGTAAAAGCCGAACGCGTGCCCGGATGGGTGCGCGTTGACTCGCTGCAGGGTCGCCGCCAGATCGGGCGCCTGCTCGACGGTGAAGTGCTCGGCGGCGCGTTCCAGAATACGGGCGGGCGCGTTACGGTCAAAGCTGTGGATCTCGCGGTGCGTCGGCAGCACGACCAGCCCTGGATCGCTCATGCTGACGAGCGTCGCGGCGACGAAGTTAAACGCGGCGTTGGCGGGCGCATCGGGGTGGGCGGCGCGTTGCTGGTCGCGGTAGGTCAGGCCGGTCGAATAGCGGTGGTGCCCGTCGGCGATGATCAGGCCGCGCATCGGCGCCATCTCCGCTTCGATGGCCGCGACTGCGTCCGGATCGGTGATCGGCCACACGCGCTGGCGCACGTCGTCTTCGAATAGCTCGACCGTGTCGATATCCGGCGCACGGTCCCCGATCGCCTGCCGAATGAGCGCGTTTACCCGGTTTTCGGCGTCAGGGTAGAGGATGAAGATCTGCTCGGTGTTGGCGCCAAGCGTGTTGAGCAGGCGCAGGCGATCTTCCTTCGGCCCGGCGTGGATGCGCTCGTGCGGCAGAATCACCCCTTCGGCGAAGTCGACCAGTTCCACCGCGGCGATCAGCCCGAGCCGCGTGTAGATCGCCTCATCTACCGTGAACGTCTGCTCGTAGGCGTAGAAGGCGGGCTGCTTCTCGCGCATCAGCACGCCCTCGGCGAGCCACTGTTCGTAGTAGGCGCGGGCGCGGGTGTAGACGTTCGGCCCCGATGGATTGAGCGGGTCGTCGCCCGGCTCGGCGCGTCCCTCGATAATCCGCACGATGTTGTAGGGACTCAAATCGTAATAGCGTGTTTGCAGGTCAGGGCCGATGCGGTCGTATGGCTGGCTGACGACGGTGTGCATGTCGTCGATCCGCTGCGGGTTGTAACGAACAGCGCGAAACGGTTTGATAACGGCCATGTCGTGCGTCTCCTGCGGAATAGGCGCGGCGATCCGGCGGGGGTGTGCCCCGTGACGATTGTAGCAATCGTGACGCCGCGCGGCATGCGGAGTTTTACCGTTTGAGCGCAGCGGGCTTGCAGATCGTCCATCCTTCGCTTATGCTGTACTTAGCGTAGCGGTTAGCAGGGCATCTTTTCTGTCGAATGCTTCTGTCTTTCAATATGCGTGTTGGCGCAAGTGGTTTTAGCTTTGCCCGTCGCGAATCGCTAACCACTAACAGCTAAATGCTTAGAGCCGAGTCACGCCGCTGATCGGTCGTGTTTTCGATCATGCTCGATACATTGTCTGAATAGCGTTGGCAAAAGAAGTGGTTTATGATCACGGTGCACGGGTGTCTTACCAGAGGAGACAAGAACATGCAGCATGTGCGACGATGGATGACGCTGCTCCTCGTACTGGTGGCGGTCTTGGGCGCCCAGACGGTGGCGCGCGCTCAGGACGACGGCCAGTTTACGACGCATACGGTGCAGGCAGGCGAAACCCTTACCTCGATCGCCAGCCAGTACAACACTACGGTTGAGCTTTTGGCCCAGATGAACGGCCTCACTGCCGCGAGCTATTTGACTCCCGGCCAGATTCTGCTCGTGCCAAGCGCATCCGGCGCCATGCAGGCGACTCCGGTGCCGGGTGCGGACCAGTTCCCGACGGCTGGCCCGCCGCCGGTGCAGACCGGCGAGATTGTCCACACGGTTCGCGCCGGGGAAACGCTGTTCCGCATTGCGCTCCAGTACAACACGACTGCTGAGGCGCTGGCGCAGTACAACGGTATCCCCGACCCTCGCCTGATTTACGTTGGCCAGCAGATCCGCATCCCAACGCAACCGCAGCCGGTCGCGCCCGCGCCGCAGCCGCAGCTTCAGGAGACAGTGTTCCCCACGGCCGGTCCGCCGCCTGCCGAGGAGACGGTGTTCCCGACTGCGGGCCCGCCGCCCGTGGATGAGACGGTTTTCCCCACGGCTGGCCCGCCGCCCGCTGACCTTCAGGTGACGCCGACGGTTGGTGCGGAACCGCCCGCAGAGCCCGGAGCTATCGTCAACCAGGCGCGCAACGTGGGCTTTGCGTTCGGCGTGCAGATTCACCTGCCAGGCCAGCCTGGGGCGACGGTGATGGAGAACGTCAACGCGCTGAACATGCAGTGGGTCAAGCAGGTGATCGACTGGTCGCTGTACGAGACGTCGCAGGGCGCGGTCGACTGGGCGGCGATTGACGCGCTGGTCGAGACGATGGACGAAGCCGGAGTCAACATCCTGCTGACGGTCACCAACGCGCCGGGCTGGGCGCGCGACAGCGTCGAAGAGAACGGCCCGCCCGCCGATCCGGCCACGTATGCTGCATTTGTCGGCGCGATGGCGCAGCGTTACGCCGGAGTGGTGGACGCGTATGAGATCTGGGATTCGCCGAACCTGCGCCGGGCGTGGAACACACCGCGCGGGATCAGCGCCGCGGACTATGTCGCGCTGCTTCAGGCGGCCTTCACCGCGATCAAGGCTGCCGATCCAGCGGCGATCGTGGTCAGCGCAGGGCTCGCCCCGACCGGCTTCAACGACGGCGTGAACGCGATCGACGACCGCGTCTACCTCATGCAGATGTACGAGGCGGGGGTTGCCCAGTGGTCCGATGCGATCGGCGCGCACCCGAATGGATGGGCCAACCCGCCGGATAGCGTCTGCTGCCAGAACAACCGCCCGGCCGTGCCCGCGTGGGACGATCATCCGAGCTTCTTCTTCCGCGATACGCTGTCCGATTATCGCGCGATCATGGTCGAGAACCAGGACAGCGGAACGTATATCTGGGCGACCGAGTTTGGCTGGGGCTCGAATGACGGGCTGAACGTCACGCCGCCGGAAGCGCTCGGCTTCGTGGAGTTCACCTCGCTCGATGAGCAGGCGCAGTATATCGTGCGCGGCTTCGAGCTGGGGCGCGAGCTGGGCTATGTGGGCCCGATGTTCCTGTACAACCTGAACTTCTGCAGCGTCGTCGGCCAGACGGGCGAGCAGTGCCTCTTCAGTCTGTTGGACCCGGCCGGGAACCCGCGCCCCGCGTTCTTCGCGGTTGAGGCAATGGCGGACTAGCCGCCTACACTTCGTACGGCACACGCGCCCGGTGAGTCACACGCTCGCCGGGCGTTTCTGTTTGAGTCGGGAAATCAAAGCGGCGCGATCTCTGAGATCGCGCCGCTGTTCTGTGCGGAGACTGCGCCGCGCCTAAGACCCGGTAGTGCGCTGCGTCGCCGTGGGCGGCGGGGTAGGGGTATCCGTTGCAGTCGGGCGCGGCGTATTGCTCGGCGGAGGCGTTTCCGTGTCGGTTGGCGTCTCAGTTGGTGTAGGCGTCTCCGTTTCGGTCGGCGTCGCGGTTGGTTCCGGCGTGTCGGTGTTGGTCGGCGTGGGAGATGGCGTGCGCGTCGGCGTAGCCGTGGGCGTATCGGTTGGGGTAGGCGTCGGCGTGTCCGTATCCGTCGCGGTCGGCGTCGCGGTCGAGGTCGGCGTCAGCGTGACGATCGGCGTGCGCGTGATGACCTGCGTCGCGGGCGTGGGAACCTCTTCCTCGGGCGGACCCGCGAAGCGTACAGCGTGGACCGCAAGCTGCGACGTGAGCGGCAGCAGCCGGATGCGGAGCGTTCCGTCCGCGTCTTCTGCCAGTGTGACGCTTTCCTCGCCGATTACGTTGCCGGAGATGGCATCCCAGATGGTAACGCGGTATTGCCCGGCGGGCATTTCCGGCAGGCGCAGGCTGAAGTTCAGCGGCTCCGGCTCTCCACCAGCGGTGATGACCTCGTGCGTGTAGTCGCGGTGATGCACCCACACCGCCGCCTCGCCGCGCTCGCGATCCGCCAGCCCGATCGCGCGGATCGGCGTGCGGTAAGCGGCGATCTCGATGTGGTCCAGGTGAATCCAGTCTTGCCCCAAGTTGTCGAGCACGACGGTATGCTCGCCCGCCGCAAGCGGCACGGTTACCAGGATGTCCCGGCTTGCCGGGCTGAAATCGACGCGCGCTACCTCGCTCCCGTCCACGTTAATGACGAGGATCGCGGGTGCGGCACTGGACACCTCGCGGATGCCGATCTGAAGCTCCGTGTCGATCGGCGGGGTGACGATGAACGTCTGCGGGCGGCTGCGCTCCGGGTTGAATTCCCCGTAGAGGTAGGCGGACGCCTGCGTGATGGGCGGGATCGTGCCGTCCTGCAGCACGCGGTAGATCGTGTCCATCGGCGACTGGCTGCCGAAATCTCGCTGGAAGGCGTCGAGCCGCAACGGCGCGTAGTCGAACGGCGTTTCCGCCACCAGCCCGACCGTGACCGGCTGGAGATCGGGCGACTCCCACGTGATGCGCTCGCTGAAGGTCGCCAGCGGCGTGAAGACGTCGTACAGGTCTTGCCGGTCGATGTACGTATCCCACCACCAGCTCATCGCGCCGCCTGCGGAGCCGGACAGCGCCGCCGCCCAGATCGTGTTTCGCAGGTGCACACCCTCGGGGTCGTCGTCCACCGGCTCGTACCACGGGTTGAGCGAGAACTCCGACAGCAGGACCGGCTTGTCAGTTTGCGCGAAGGCGGCACTTAGCGCGGCGACCGTCCCTGCGACCTGATCCTGTGCCGGTTCGAGCGGGCGCCGCTGGTAATACGTCACCTGCGCGAAATCAATGCCTTCCAGCGCCCACAGCAGCGGCTCCGGCTGGCGCATCCCAACGGTGACGAGATGATCGACGGAGTCGATCCGGTCCAGGTAAACGAGCGAGTCCTGCAGC
>CBINGT010000142.1:0-8184 GCA_966250245.1 uncultured Anaerolineae bacterium | reverse complement strand
CTTGGCCTGTTGTTCCCGCTGGTGATCGCGCTGCTGCCGCTGTTCATCCAGTTGCGGAACCTGGGCCTGACGAACTCGCTCTGGGGCGTCATCCTGCCACTGGCTGCGTTTGGCTTGCCGGGCAGCGTGGTGATCCTGCGCAGCTTCTTCCTGGCTGTGCCCGGAGAGCTTGAAGACGCCGCTTACATCGACGGCTGCTCGACGCTCGGCTTTTTCCGCCATATCCTGCTACCGATCTCCCGTCCGGCGCTGACGGCGGTTGTGACGATGGAGATCGTCAAGGCGTGGAACGAGTATTTCCTGCCGCTGCTGGTCCTCACCGACGACTCCAAGTGGCCGCTGCCGCTTGGCATCATGCAGTTTCAGGGGCAATACGGCTGGGACTGGGCAGGCATCATGGCGTATGTGATGTTATTGATCATCCCGGCGGTGATCTTCTACATCGTCACCGAGAAGTATATCGTCACCGGCCTGACCGGCGGCGAGCTGAAGGGCTAGGCGTGTACGGCCTGTTTGGAAAGTTTCGCGCGCAGCCGGGCCAGCGAGAAACGCTGCTCGGCTATTTGCTGCGCGGCTGAGTTAAGCGACCTGGATGGCTGCTATCTGTATGTGGTGAGCCGCGCGCCGGACGATCCCGACGGCATCTGGGTGTACGAAGTGTGGCGCAGCGAGGCGGATCACCGCGCCTCGCTGGAACACCCGGCCGTCCAGTCGTTGATCGCATCTGCGCGCCCGATCATCGCGGAGATGCCCCTTCGCATCGAGATGACTCCTGTGGGCGGGAAGGGGCTGCCGGACGGCGCGACCTAATGCCGCCTGCGACCGCTTCCCGCTCCGGTTCACGAGTTCCTGCGCGGCGCCCGGCGAATGCCAGTATAATACACCTGTTCGACTGGTTATCCGGCAGATGGCGGCTGGATCGCCGCACGAGGACTCATGCGTTTTTCAATTATTTCAACCCGAAACATGGCACGGCGCGCGTTGGTGACTCTGGCGCTGATAATGGCGCTGGCGGGCTGTGCAGAGCTGGAGCAGCTTGCGCAAGTCGAAACGCCCGCTTTGGGCGGCGAGGGGGAGCAGGCCACGGTAACGCGCGTGATCGACGGGGATACCATCGACGTGCGGCTCAACGGGCGAACTGAGCGCGTGCGTTACATCGGCATCAACACCCCCGAGCGTGACGAAGTGTGCTACGAGGCCGCGACCGCCGCGAATGCCGCGCTGGTCAGCGGGAAGCAGGTGACGCTCGTCCGCGACGTGAGCGAGACGGATAGCTATGGCCGCCTGCTGCGGTATGTCTACGTGGGCGATGTGTTCGTCAACGCCGAGATGGTTGCCGGCGGGTACGCCGAGTCGCGTGCCTATCCACCGGACACGCGCCAGCAGATGTACCTCGACAGCCTGGAGCGCGCCGCAAAAGCGGCCGGTCGGGGCTGTCACCCGACCGGCGTCTTCGACTGATAGGTGTGCGGCGTCCTATTACGGGATCTCAATCACGCACTTGACGACAGCCTCGTCGGCCAACAATTCGTCAAACAGGCGCTCGCCCTCGTCCAGCGCGGCGCGGCGAGTGATCAGCGGCGCCACGTCGATTCGCCCCTCCGACAGCATCGCTAGCGCGCGCTCGAAGTCGCGCTCGTTCATGCCGTAGCTGCCGATCACCGATAGCTCCCGCGTGACGATCGCCTGCATGTTGACCTCGACGATCTTCTGGCTGTTCCCGATCCAGACGACCGTTCCCTTGTCGCACACCGCGCTGATCGACTGCTCGACCGTCGGCGTGATGCCGACTGCTTCGAACGTCAGATCGAATCCGTACCCGTCTGTGAGCTTGCTCACCGTGGCGGTGAAGTCCTGCGCGGACGGGTTGATCACGTCCGACGCGCCCATCTTTCGCGCGATGTCCAGCCGCGTGTCGCTGACGTCGCTCACCACCACCTCGCGCGCCCCGGCCAGCCGCAGAACCTGCATGGTCAGCAGGCCGATCGTCCCTGCGCCGATCACTAGCACGCGATCATATGGGCGGACGTTCACCAGCCCGACCGCATGCACGGCGACCGCCGTCGGCTCGGTCAGCGCGGCGACAGTGTAGGGTAGCGTGTCGGGAATAGGGTAGGTATTTGACTCTGGCACGACGGTGTATTCGGCGTACGCGCCGGGCAGGTTCATCCCGATCATCTGGCGCACGACACGCCCGGTTTCCGGATCAGGGCGGAAGATCAGCGGATGCAGCGCGACACGGTCGCCGGGGCGGACGCGCGTCACACGCTCCCCGACCGCGACCACCTCGCCCGCCGCTTCGTGCCCCATGATCAGCGGGGGATGGCGGCGGCCGGTCTTGCCGGTGTAGCCGTGCAGGTCGGACCCGCACACCGAGGCCGCGTGCACGCGCACCAGCACATCGTCGGGGTGTTCGGGGCGCGGGACCGGCACTGTCTGAAGCTCATGGCGGTTGAAGTCGGTAAAGACCAGCGCCCGCATCGTAGAAGTCGCTTGATTCATTGAGTGCTCTTTAACCCTTATACACTACTAAGCGGCTAGCGATTTGCAGCCAGCCGGGCGCAACGTATTTGTCGCATTGCGCCCCTGGCTTTTGCTCATCGCTAACCGCTAACGGCGAATTGCTTTTCGCTTAACCCTTAATCGCACCGGCGGTCAGGCCGGAAACCACGTAACGCTGCATGAAGACGGTGATAACCAGCACGGGCAGGGTGATGATCACGGCTGCCGCCATCAGACCGCCCCAGTCGATGCTGGCGTAGGTCATAAAGTTGAAAATCGCCACTGGCAGCGTGCGCGTTTCGTCGCCCGACAGCACCAGCGAGAACATAAAGTTGTTCCACGAGAAGATGAACGACATGATCGTCGCCGTCATGATCGCGGGAACCGCCAGCGGCAGCGCGATCCGCACGAATGTGCCGAGCATCGACGCACCGTCGATCCGCGCCGATTCCTCGACCTCAATCGGCAGGCCCTCGAAGAACGGGACCATCACCCACACGATAAACGGCATTGAGACGATCATGTGGCTCAGGATCAGCGCGATGTAGCTGCCGTTCAGGCCCATCCGGCTAAACAGGATGTACCAGGGCACCAGGAACGTAATGCCCGGTACGATATGAGCAGCCAGCAGCACCACGCCGAGCCAGTCGTAATGGAAGCGCGCGATCGCGTAGGCGCCGGGTAGCCCCAGCACCAGCGAGAAGAAGGTCGAAAGCGACGCCACCAGGAAGCTGTTCCACATGTATTGCAGGAAGTTGTACTCGTCGAACACCTTCTCGAAGTTCCGCATGGTCGGCTTGAAGCCCCACGCAGGCGAGATGATGTCGATGTGGCTCTGGAACGCCGACAGCGCGATCCACACAATCGGGAACAGCAGCACGACCAGCACCAGCAACAGCAACAGCGCGCGCAGCGTCCCGAACAGCGCGCGGCGAATGTTCGCCCGGCGGCGGCTGGCGAGCGCTTCCTGACGGATGGCAAGGGATTGAGAGGGATCAATCGGCCGCGTGATGTTGGTCATAACGCCTGCCTCGCGCTGATAGTACGCCGCGCCTGGATGAAGATGACGCTCACGCCGAGGACGATCGCGAAGAACACCACCAGCAGCGCCGACGCCTCACCGAGCCGGAAGTACTCGAACGCCTGCATGTACGACAGGGTATTGAGCGTCTCAGTTGAGAAGCCGGGCCCGCCGCGCGTCATGGTATAGATGATGTCGAACGTCTTGAGCGCCTCAATCGAGCGCAGCAAGACGGCCGTCAGCAACGTCGGGATGAGCAGCGGCAGGGTGATATGGATGAAGCTTTGCAGCGCCGATGCGCCATCGACCAGCGCCGCCTCGTAAGGGTCTTCCGGCAGGGAGAGCAGCCCGGCGAGGGTGATCATCGCCATCATCGGCGTCCACTGCCAGATGTCCACCGCCATCAGCACCCACAGCGCCTGATCCGGCGAGCCGAGGAACGGCTGGATCGGCAGGCCGAGGTCGCGCAGGATCTTGTTGAAGACGCCGATCGTCGGTTCCAGCATCAGCAGCCAGCCCATACTGACCGCGACCGGCGTGGCGACCATCGGTAACAGGATCAGCGTTTTGATGATCGTATGCCCCGGAAATGCATCGCGTAACAGCAGGGCGATGCCGATTCCCAGCACCAGCTCGACGACTACCACAACCGTCGAGAAGAGGAACGTTCGCTGGACGGCGGGGAAGAAACGATCGCTTTCGGTGAATAACTCTGTGTAGTTCTCAAACCCCACATATACCGGCGCCCGTCGGGCCGAGCCAGTCCATTCATGGAGACTGAGCCAGCCGTTATAGACAACCGGGAAAGCCATCATCACCACGACGAAGATCACGGCGGGCATGATAAAGCCGAGGCGGTGCAGGCGGCGTTTGAAGCTGGGGCGATTGATGCGGGGCTCCGTTGCCTGCAAAGTGCTCATAAAGGTTACTCTTTGATTTCCAACAACTCGCAAAAAAAGACAGGTATAAGGTCTGCCCAGAGCACATCCCTGGGCAGACCCTGGATTGCGGGAAAAACTTACTGGGCGAACTCGGCGGCCTCTTCTTCGAGGAACGCCTGGAACGCGGCATCCGCTTCTGCTGCTGCGGCGGCCACATCACCGCCTTCGATCGCGGTTACGATCGGCTGGCCGACGATGTCGCGCGCCTCACCGACGCGGATCACGCGCGGACGGTCGAAGCCGACGCCGGTTTCACCGTTCACGACGATCGCATTCGCCAGGTCCTCGGGGAACCCGCCCAGCCCTTCCGGAGACGCCCACACTGAAGCGCGCGCGCCGGACTGGCCGAACTCAGACTGCATCGTCGCGACGATCTGCGGGCTGGTCGCCCAGCGGATGAACTCCCACGCCGCTTCCTTGTTCTCGGACTCGGCGTTCATGCCGATGGCCCACGACGTCACGCTGTACGGACGGCGGCCCGCCGGGCCCTCGGGGAAGGGCGCGAAGCCGACCTTGTCCACCACCAGCGACGTTTCAGGGTTGGTCACGTTCGTGTACAGGATGTCAGCGTCCAGGTAGAACGCCGCCTGACCCTGCGCGAAGACGGCGATCGCCTGCGGCCAGCTCATATTGAGGGTGCCGGGCGGGCCGTAGTTGCGCAGCAGGTTGCCGTAGTACTCGTAAGCCTGGATGGCTTCCGGCTCGCCGACGGTGCTGTTGCCCTCTTCGTCAAACCAACCGCCGCCGAAGCTGTACAGGAAGCTGCTGAACTGGGTCACCGCCGCGCTACGCTGGCCACGGAGCACGATGCCATAAACGCCGTTGTCCGGGTCGTGCAGGGCTTCCACCGCCGCCGCCAGCTCATCCAACGTCTGCGGAACGTCGATTCCCGCCGCTTCCAGCAGGTCCTTGCGATAGTAGAGCGCCTGGCGCTCGGTCACGATCGGGATGCCGAATAGGACGTCGCCCGACGTCACCGTGCCCATCGGGCCCGGCTGCCAGTCGGCAAGGTTCCACTGCTCGTCGTTCGCGGCGAATTTGGTCAGATCCGCGACCCAGCCGTTCTGCTCGAACAGCAGACCTTCCTGCAGCGGGCGGAACATAAAGACGTCCGCTTCCGCTGTGCCGCCGGTCAGGCCGATCTGAAGCCGCTGCGAAAGCTGGTCTTCAAAGTAGCTCTCGAGGCGAATGGTGATGCCGCTGGCCGCTTCAAACTCGGGGATCAGCCGTTGAAGGGCTTCGTTCCACGGGTGGTTCGCGGCGATAACGCGAATCTGCGTCCCGGCATATTCGTCCGAGATGGTGAATTCCTCGCCGTCTTGCGCCAAGGCGGGAGTGAGGCTCAACAGCAGGCTGAGCGCGATGACGAGGGCGAGAATGGGTTTAGAACGTGAACGTAACATGGGTTCTCCTGTAAAGTCTAATCTGAAACAACACGATAAAAGGACACGGCTTGCTAAGCGCTCTAGTCGCCTCCTTTCGTGAAAACGGTTTTTATGAGAGCATCATAGCGATGCTTTTTCGAGTATAGCGCAGGAATCGATGTTACTCAACCGAGCAAGAGTTTGCGCAAACCCTGCCTATGCGGTTGCTCGCCCATGCAAAAGGATATTATGAGAATGGCTGAAAAACTGAAAACCGCCGTCATTGGCTATGGTAAAGTGGCGCACCTTCACGCGCAGGCGCTCCGCAGCCTGCCCACATCCGAATTTGTGGCGGTTTGTGGGCGCAATGCGGAGCGGGCGCAGGCGTTCGCCCAGCAGTACGGAGTCGCGGCGTTTACCAGCGTCGCGGAGATGATCGAGCGCGCCGGGGTGCAGGCGGTCGTGATCTGCACGCCGCATCCGAACCACGCCGCTCCGGCGGTCGAAGCGGCGCGGATGGGCGCGCACGTCCTGGTCGAGAAGCCGCTCGCCTCGACGCTGGCGGACTGTGATACGATCATCGCGGCGGCGGAGCAGGCGGGCGTCAAGCTCGGCGTCATCAGCCAGCGCCGCTTTTACGAGCCGGTGCAGCGCGCCCGGCAGGCGATCGACGCCGGGAAGATCGGCCGCCCGGTGCTCGGAACCGTCGTGATGTACGGCTGGCGCGACGAGGCATATTACCGCTCCGACCCCTGGCGTGGTCAGTGGATGGCTGAGGGCGGCGGCGTGCTGGTCAACCAGGCGCCGCACCAGTTGGACCTGTTGCAGTGGTTGATGGGCCCCATCGAGGAAGTGTTCGGCTATTGGGACAACCTCAACCACCCGACGATCGAGGTTGAGGATACGGCGGTCGCCGTGTTGCGCTTCAAGAATGGCGGCGTGGGCAGCATCGTCGTCAGCAACTCGCAGAAGCCGGGTATCTACGGCAAGGTGCATATCCACGGCTCGAACGGCGCATCGGTTGGTGTGCAGACTGAGGGCGGCGCGATGTTCATCGCCGGAATGTCCTCGATTCTCGAGCCGCCATACAACGATCTGTGGACCGTGCCCGGTGAGGAACAGCTCCTCGAACAGTGGCGGGCGGAAGACCGCGCTGCGTTCGAACAGCACCGCGACCCGGCGCTGCACTATCTGACGCTGCAAAACGCGGACTTTCTGGATGCGATTCTTGAGGATCGTCCCCCGGCGGTCACCGGGCAGGATGGGCGTGTGACGGTCGAGATCTTTACCGCGATCTACCGCTCGCAGCGGGATCGCGCGCCGGTCAGGTTCCCCGTCCCGGCAGACGTGGGCACGGAAGAATTCGACGGGCGCCTGACGAAAAGAAGCTAAGGGCAGCGAACATCAGCGAATAGCAGCAGAAAACAGCAAAGAGCAGCTAGAGACAGCTTTCCGCTGCCTTTAGCTGCTTGTCGCTGCTTCTAGCTGTTTCGGGGCTGCTTTTCGCTTCGCTTTACAGATGCGTCTGGAAGAACGCGACCGTGCGCAGGATCGCCTCGTCGAAGTATGGCGACTCGATGTTGTGCCCGCCGCCCGCGTACTCGTAGTATTCGTAGACCTTGCCGTTCTCCTGCAGCGCCGCGACCAGGTCGCGCGAGTAGGCGACGCTCACGACTGTGTCATCGACCGCGTGATGGAGCTGGAGCGGCGCTTGCAGATAACGCAGGTTTGCCGTCAGCGAAACCGCTCGCCAGAACGGGTGGCTGGTGTCCGGCGGGCCATACGTCTCGCGGATCAATCTCCCCCGGCGGCGTGGGTTGTTCAGATCTTCGGTGTCGTCGTCGCGATCCGGCTCGCGGCGGAACGACGTATCCGAGATGCCATAATTCGCCAGGTCGTCGTAGCTGTACCCCGCGCCCGCCCAGATCACCGCTGCCTTGATGTCCGGCTCGATCAGCATGGCGCGCAGCACTAAGTTTCCGGCCATGCTGTGGCCCCACATGCCGATCCCGTCCGGGTCCACATAGGGCAACGTTTGCAGGCTTTTGAGCGCGGCGATCGCGTCGATCGTATAGTCCGGCGAGTAGTAGCTGCCGGTTGCCACGCCCTCAGAGTTTCCATGGCCGCGCAGGTCGATCTTGAAGACCACGAACCCATTGCGCGCCAGCGTGTCCACATACGCGACGTACCGCTCGGTGGTGCGGTAGGTCGAGGGCGGGATGTAGCCGTGATTGAAGACGATCGCCTTGAAGCCACCGGGCGGCATCTCGCTCATCGGAATCGTCAGCAGCCCGTAGATGCGGTTGCCTTCGGAGGTGTAGCTGGCGATGTACTGATAATAATTCGACCCGTTCTG
>CBINGT010000141.1:0-8195 GCA_966250245.1 uncultured Anaerolineae bacterium | reverse complement strand
GCTCCCAGCCGTCGGTCGGCTCGCGCAGAAGGCTGTTCAGGCCGTTGGTCACGAAAAACAGGCCCTCAATTGCCAGCAGCGTAAGGAACAATGCCAGCCGGTGCTGCATGAGCCAGATAAAACGAGTGCGGATGGTGGTCATAGGTATGTTCCTGAGCTGCTCAAATCGTCAAGCAGTGCCGCCACAGCCTCAAGGGCTTCATCGCGGCAGATTGTCAGATAGGCGCGCGCCGTCTCGACCGAGCGCCACGCGGGATCTAGCTCGATCGCGCGGGCGTAGTCCTGGCGAGCCTCGTCGCGCTTGCCACGCTTGTGATAGGCCAGCGCCCGCAGCGCATAGCCGCCGTGAAACTCCGGCTGGAGCCCGATCACAGTCGACGCGTCGAGCGTGGCGCGCGAGTAGTCGCCCCGGCACCAGTGGATCTCGCTGCGGCCCGCGTACGCGAGGTAGTGCTCCGGATCGAGCGTCACAACACGGTCGTAGTCGGCCAGCGCTTCGTCGATCCGCCCCAGGTTGGCGTAGGCGTTAGCGCGATTGCCAATCGCCTGGACATAGTCGCCGTCCAGCGCCAGCGCGCGCTCGTAGTCTTCGATCGCCAGCTCGTGCTCGTCGCGCGCGGCGTAGCTAAGCCCCCGGCTGTTGTAGAACAGCGCGACGCGATCGTTTAGCTCGATGGCGCGGGTGTACGACTCGGTCGCCAGCCGGTAGCGGCCAAGCGCCATGTACGCCGCGGCGCGGTTATAGTACGCGTTGGCGTAATCCGGCTTGAGGACGAGCGCTTCCTCAAAATCGGCCAGCGCCTGCGCGGGCTGCTTCAGCGCCAGATAGGTCACGCCGCGATTGTTGAACAGCAGCGGGATGGTCGGGTCGAGGTTCTGCGCGCGGTTGAAGTCTTCCAGCGCCTCGGCGTAGCGGCCCTGCTCGTAGAGCGCCATACCACGATGGATCAGCGCTTCGGGGCGGTTGGGCGCCATTTCGATGGACTCGGTGTAGGCGCGCATCGCAGCGGCCATATCTCCGGCGTGAAATGCGGCGTTGCCCCGCTTCCACGCGGCGGCTGCGGCGACCGGGTCTGGCTCAGGGCCGTGCTCCGGCGCAGGCGTCGCGGGGTTCGGCGCGGCGGCCGGGTTGATCGCAG
Source organism: uncultured Anaerolineae bacterium (assembly GCA_966250245.1). Classification (GTDB taxonomy): domain Bacteria; phylum Chloroflexota; class Anaerolineae; order Aggregatilineales; family Aggregatilineaceae; genus DYGX01. The sequence continues at coordinate 7,056 of CBINGT010000141.1, read as the reverse complement.
CCGTGACCGGCAGCGCCTCGATCAGCGTTGCCAGCGCGCGCTCGTACTCCACTCCGGCGAACACCACCCAGTTCGGGCCGTGCAGCCGGTAGGGGATCTGCTCCGGCGGAAGCTGCTCTTTGATCAGCGGAACGAGCGTCTTGCCGAGTGTTTCGGCGTAGTTCCATTCGGCGTGGACGTTGTTGGACGTCACCGACGCGGCGCTGACCACGATCAGGATGTGGGAGCAGGTATTCAACGCGCGCTGAATTTCCACATCCCAGATCGCGCCGGGCGGGATGTCGTAGCGGTCGAGCCACGGCACGACGCCGCGCGCCGCAAGATCGTTATATAGCCGGCGCGCAAAGCTCTCGTCGGCTCGGGCATAGCTGATGAAGGTAGTCGGAGCGTCGCGAAGTTCCCCCATAATCCCTCGCTAGCGGGCGGCGCGAACCGGTTGGTCCGGTTATCACCAGTATATACGCAGTTGCGCGCGGATCGGTGCGCGCCGGGCGGGTCCGGGTGAGCAGCGTTTTGAGGGATAACCCACGATGCCGGGCCAGGATGCGCTGTAGGAAGACTGCAACCGGTGTCGGTGGGCGGACCTTGCTCCGCCCACCCTCAAACGCTAACTCTTTCGGTTGTTCCGGCCCGCCAGGGTAATGGCCTCTAGCTTCCCGCAGCGTCCGCCGGTTCGACGACCAGCGAGTTGAGCATCTGCTCGTAGATCACCGACCACAGGTCCCAGCCGTACTGACCGGTGGTCACGGCGCGCAGCACGATCACGCCGCCGTCTGGCAGTTCGAACGCGCCGATCGACGTGTTCACCTGCGGGTCTTGCGAGTTGTCTTTCTGGACGGCGATAGTGCCGTTCCAGCCCTGGCCGGACGTCCACTCGCCGGAGTCAGTCGCTTCAATCACGGAGATCGCGCTCTCGACCGAGTCAGCGCGGTACACGTCAAACTCCGCCTGCTCCTGGAACGGGAAGCGCTCGCCGGGGACGATGCGGATCGCGACGTCGTCGGGGGTGTCTTCGGCAGGGGCGAAATAGCGCGACAGATAGCTGACGGTGATTCCGTCGCCGGTCGCCTGCTCGTCAAGCGGCAGGTTGACCGGGGATGGGCAGTCTTCGGCGTCGGGATCGCTGCATCCGGGCAGGCGTCCGACCAACCCGGCTTCGGTTGGCTCGCTGTCAGCGGCCCCGCCAACTTCTAGCTGCGGGCCGAGGTTCAGGTCAAGTTGCGGTGTTCCTGCTGCGGCGTCTGTTTCAGCCGTAGGTGTGGGTGAGTCGTCCTGATTTGCGTCGCCGTTGTCGTTATCGTTGTCATCGCCGCCACACGCCGCCAGCGCCATGATCAAAACCAGCGCGATCGCCAGCCACAGACCGCGAGATCGAGGCATCATACCATATCTCCTCAGCATATCGGTGCCGTTACAAGCAGTAACCATCTTCCGCGCAAAGGGTAAATCCGAGCATAGTCTATCCAAATTGGCGGACGGTCGGCAAGCAAGAATCAGAGAGTGGGCGTGGCGCGGGTGTTGTGTGATACTTGTTTAAGAGAGCGAATGTCCGCCGCGCGGCGGCGCGCTCGAATTTGAAGGCCCAGAGGAAGGATAGGTCGATGCCTGAGGCCAAACAAAACGATACCGTTCGCGTTCACTACACTGGCAGGCTGGATGATGGCTCGGTCTTCGATAGCTCACTTGAGCGCGAGCCGATCGAGTTCACGATCGGCGAGGGGCATGTCATCCCCGGCTTCGAGCAAGCGGTGGTCGGCATGAACCCCGGTGAGACGAAGACAGTCCGCATCCTGTCGGATGACGCGTACGGCCCGTACCGCGAAGATATGGTGCTGACCGTCGAGCGCAGCCAGTTTCCGCCGGACATCGAGCCGACGGTCGGGCAGGCGTTGCAGGTTCAGCAGTCGAATGGGGAGCCGTTTGTGGTGACCGTCTCCGAGGTGAGCGAAGCGTCGGTTAAGCTGGATGCGAACCACCCGCTTGCCGGGAAAGATCTTACGTTCGAGATTCAGCTCGTCGAGATCCGCTAGCTCACACGCAGCGATCAGACAAACAGCCCCACGTCAGCATGACGCGGGGCTTTTCGATTCGCGGGCAGAGTACGGCGGGTACGCTTGCTTTTATCGAGTGAGTACCTACCCCCACAGCTCGCGCAAGAAGCGCGCTTCCTCGATCCAGTGGAACATCGCGCCGCCCTCGTGCTTGTTGAACGGGTAGACGCGAATATCCTTCTGCCCGGCGTAGTGATTGTACGCCGCGAAGACGGTCGACGGCGGGCAGATGTCGTCCATCAGCGCGGTCGAAAAGAGCGCGGGCGCGGTGGCGCGGGCGGCGAAATTCATCCCATCGAAATAGCTCAGCGTGCGGAACACGTCGTCGATCCGGTCCCGGTGGATCTTGCAGAAGATGACGATCTCCTGGTACGGGTATGTATCGACGATCTGCGTCGCGCGGCGGAAGTTGCACAGAAACGGCACGTTCGGCATGGCGGCGTGAACCTCTGCGCCCAGCAGCCCGGCGACCGCAAGCGTGATCCCGCCACCCTGGCTGCCGCCCGTCACCACGATCCGCGATGCGTCCACTGCGGGATGGGCGCGCGCCACCTCGACTGCGCGCACGCCGTCCGCGAACACGCGCCGGTAATAGTACGTCTCCGGGTCGAGCACGCCCTGGGTCATAAAGCCGGGCACGGACGGGCTATTGCCGACGTCCGGCAGGTCGGGGGTGGCGCCCTGGCTCCACGTGCTGCCCTGGCCGCGCGTATCCATCACGAAGTGCGCGTAGCCTGCTGCGCTCCATTCCAGGTGCTCCACCGGCAGACCGCGCCCGCCGCCGTAGCCGATGTATTGCACGACGCACGGCAGCGGCCCCTCGCGGTGGCGCGGCAGGAACAGCCACCCCTTCACACGCTGGCCCGCGTAGCCGGAAAAGGTGACGTCGAACACCTCGACGGTTTCGAGCAGCGCGTCGACCGGCTCGAAGCATGGGTCGAGCGGGTGGCTGCGCGTCTCTTCGAGCGTGCGCGTCCAGAATGCATCAAAATCGGCCGGTTCCTCGCGCTCGGGCAGGTATACACGAAGTTCTTCTAACGGTTTGTCGAAGATTGCCATCTAATTAGCTCCACTAAGCAGGCGAGAACGCTCTCGCCAACCGCGCAATAATAGCCGGGTCGCGCCGTGCCCAGGCGTCACGCCTGATCGGGCGAATCCGGATCGTCTCGTGGATCGTTTGGATCGTTCTGGTCGAGCGGTTCTTCCGTGCGAGGCGGCTCGGCGTCGGAGTCGTCGACCAGCTCCGGCGGCGCGTCGATCGGGAAGTGCACGGTCTCCGCTCCCGGCGGCGTCGGATCCGGCAACTGCGAGCGGATCACGCCGGGGGCATCGGGTCCCGCGCCGGGGAAGGGCGGTTGCGCCTGCGGCACATTTCCCCCGGCGGCCTTGTGCTGAAGCTGCGGCCAGATGATGTTCACCGCATCGACCACGCGGGGATGGTTCGGCTCCAGCGCGCGCGCCTGCTGGATGTAGTCCCAGGCTTCCTCGGGCGTGTCCGCGAGGTTTGCCAGCTCCAGCCAGGCGAGCAGGTGACGCGGGTCGATTTGCAGGGTGCGGCGGAAGTGCTGGCGCGCTTCGTCTCGCCGCCCGCCGAGCGCCGCCGAAACGCCCATGTTGTAGTAAATCTGCGCGTTTTCGGAGCGTGGCGCCAGCCCGCCGGTAAGCTGCCCCGGCACCACCGGTCCAAACGTCCCGAACGGGCTGCTGTCGGCCAGCGGAGAGGCATACTTCGCCTTGTCCGGCGCGGGGCCGAAGCGGTCCAACCGCTGCCCGGCGAGCCGCCCGCCGGAGATGGTCACGGCGAGCAGCGCGGCGTAAAACGCGAATTTGTAGATAAACGCGATCGGCCCGAAGACGAGCAACAGCATGCCGTACGTCACCAGCACGCCGATGCCGACTGCCAGCCCATAACCACCTGCCTGATCGGGCGACGTCGCTGCGCGGGCAGCCCAGTAGCTCTGCCAGAAGGACAGCAACAAAAGGACTCCAAGCTGCCCCAGGAACAGCAGATTCAGCCCTGGCGGTGGGTTCGTCAGCACGTCTTCGATAATTTCCGGCGCGCGCTGCTGAAGCTGCCGCTGCTGCTCGGAGATGTCCGCCTGGGGATCGACCTCGTCAAGTAGCTCGCTGATCAGGTAGCAATAGCACGCGCCGAAGCTCAGCACAATCCCGATCGACGTGATGATCAGCACGGCGCGCAGCACACGGTTCAGTTCAAGATTTTGAAGTCGCATGGATCCCTCGCCGCGCGGGCGGACAAAAGCGCAACAAAAGTATAGCACGGCGCAGGCGAACGTGTGAGATCCGCCGCCAGACGCGCCGCGAGGGGCCGATCAGCCCCTCGCGTGTGTCGTATCGTGTCGTATGGTCGAGCCGGACGGCTTCCGGCTACTCGCCTTCGGACTGCGCCTGTGAGCGCACCACCAGCTCGTTGACGACGTCCTCAACCGCGATGCCGTCGTCCGTGATCATCGTGAAGATGTCGCGCAGCGCGTCTACCGGGATGCTGCCGCTCCACACGCGGCCATCCGGAAGCAGCAGAGGCTGAACGTCTTCGTCTGGCGTGCCGAGCAGCACGGTCGGCGTGCCAGTCAGGCCGTAGTCGGTGAAACGGGTGCGGGCCTCATTCATCGCCTCGGCGTAGCGATCTTCCTCGATGCACACGTTGAGCGCTTCGAGGTCGATGCCTTCTTCCAGCCCGCCGAGAATCTCTTCCACGCCTTCCGCGCTAAAGGCGTACTCGCGCCCCAGGTCCACCGACCCGGCGAACAGCGCCTTATATGCGCTGTAGCCTGCGCCCTGTTCTGTCGCGCAGAAGGCGGCCTTGGTGGCGTATTCGGCCAGCGGATCGCCCGCAATCGGGACCAGCTCGACCCGCACCCGCCCGCTCTCAACGTCGAGCGCGATCAGGCGGTTCATCGGGAAGCTGTAGTTCGCGCAGTGCGGGCAGGTGAAACTGTAGAACTCAACCAGCGTGATCGGGGCGTCGACATCCCCATAGACCATGCGCCCGTTCTCCGCGACGCTTGCCTGCCACGCGGCGTTGGCGGCGGCGTAATCAGGCTGCGGCGGGTTGATTTCCAGGCTCTCGAGGATAGCCAGGATCACGCTGTCCTGGTCGATCGGCGCGAGGGTTTGAATGTACGCGACTTCGCCGTACTCGCCATAGGGGAAAAGCACCTGACGCTGCGTCAGACCGCTCGCCTCGTCTGCAAACTGGACCTGCATGCCCTCGTTCGCGCCGGTCGTCAGCGGCTCGACGGTGCTCTCGACCTGCGCCGCGATCGGCTCCAGCGCGCTCTCGAAGGACACGTCGGCGCCCAGGGTGGGCAGTGTTACGAGCGTCATCAGCGCGCCCGGCTGGCCCGCCAATGCTTCAGGCGACACCAGCGCGATGTCATAGTCCTGGCCGCCTGACAGCGCCCGCCACCCGGCAGGCATAGACAGGGATACGCCGAGTAGCTCGTTTTCGTACGCTTCGGACTCGCCGCCGTCGTCCTGCCGGGGCGCCGTGTTTTCTCCCGGCGAAAGCACGCGCGCTTGCACCGGTCCGGCGGCGAACAGCGCCACTACAAGGGCCAGCGCCAAGATCAGGGGCACAACGCGAAAGAACCTTTGGATCATTGTTGTCTCCACTTTCCTGGTCAGATTGAGAGCGTGTTTGTGGCGCCTCTTTGCCCAGAACCTCAGCGCACGCCCTTTGCGTGGCTGGTTTCTCTACGGTGTTCGTCGACGACCGGACCGGGATTGAAGCGTTAAAACAAACTCTTGAGGACTCAACCGGGGCATGTGCCCCCATGCGCGCGCGGACGGATGACTTGCCGGCGACTTTGCCAGATTATAGCGGCGCAGGGTGGAACTGCACACCAGGGCTAGGTGCGGCGGCGCGAGGCGAGGAAGTGGGCGTAATGCACGGCCCAATCGGTGTCTGGGGCGTTGCGGGCGTGATCCTGCGCGGCGAGCACCAGCTCGCTCACCAGCTCGCTGCGGGTCAGCGTAGGGTCGAGACGCTTGCGGAAACGCTCCAGCAGATAGCTGGCGTACCACAGCGGCCAGTCCGGGTCCTCCCCGTCCACCTCGTAAAACGCCTGGTGGTGGACGCGCCCGGCTTCGCGCAGCAGCTCGCTAAGCGTCTCGTGCAAAGCGGAGTCGTTCATCCCGTGGCCATCTCCCGCGCTTACTAAACGAAAACCCGCACCACAGACCACGGCGCGGGTTTCGTGTCTGTAGTGAAGGAGTGGTTAGCCTTCCTTGAGCTTGGACTCGTCCCAGTCCTTCTTGCTGACGAACTTTGTCAGCGTGCGGCCATCCTTGGTCTTGCCACGAAGACCATAGCGCGTCTGGCCGTTCTTGGTAGTGAAGGTGGTCTTCACTACGTCCGACTCGGGTAGCTTGACCTTCTTGCGAGTTTTCACGTCGTAGAATTCAATGTCTGCCACGGTTTGGACTCCTTGCTAATGTTTGACGTCCACACTCAGGTAAGCGCGCCGCGTAGCGCACACCAAACATTGTAGCACGGTACGCGGCATGTGCATATCAGGAGTTTATCTTTTTTCTCTCAATATGCCTAATCTTCTCCCGTAACAGTGTCATCTTCATCCCCGGCTGGCTCTCCCGTAGGCGTTTGTGCGGCGGTGACGTCAGGCTCGGCGGTGTCCGTTGGCGGGCGCTCGGTAGGGATTGGAGTCGGTGTCTCAGTCGGCGGGCGCGGGGTCCACGTAGCGATCCGCTGCGTGGGCGCGGGTGTGTCGGTCGGCGACGGGGTCCAGGTTGGAATGGCGCTGTCCCACACGCTGGTCGGCGACGGCCCCGGCGTGGCGGTGGGCGGGGGAGTGTTGCTTGGCGTCGCAGATACGTCCAGTGTTGGCGTGAGCGTCTCTTGCACGGTGAGCGTTGGCGGAACTATCGGCTCGTTGTCGCTACTCACCTGATCACGCACGTAGAGCGCGACCAGCACGGCGGTCACGGCGATCACAGCCACGGCTAGCACGATCAGCGGCGCAGT
>CBINGT010000140.1:0-8212 GCA_966250245.1 uncultured Anaerolineae bacterium | reverse complement strand
GAGTATCGCCGCCTTGCCGCGCAGCTTCCGAATGTGATCGTCCCCTACGAATCGTACAGTCTGTGGCTGGACCGCGCGGTCCGCGAGGCGCGTACACCCTTCGCGCGGATGGCGGCGCGTCTGCGGCAGGCGATGGCGCGGCGCTATGAAAGCTTCATGTTCGAGGGTTACGATCGCGTCGTCGTTCTGACCGATCGCGACGCGGCCGCGCTGAAAGCGCTCAACCCCGCCACGCCGACCGTCACCATCCCGAACGGCGTGGATGTGGACTTCTTCACGCCGTCCGGTTACGAGCCCGACGAACCGGCGCTGCTGTTCACCGGCAACTTCGACTATCCGCCCAACCTCGACGCGGCGCTGCGCCTGGTACGCGATATTTTCCCGCGCGTCAAGCAGGTTGTGCCGGAAGCGCGGCTGTATCTCGTCGGCGGGAACCCGCCCGACGCCCTGCGCGCCTACACCTCGGATGACGTGGCGATTCCCGGCCGCGTGCCAGACCTGCGTCCCTATTTCGAGTGCTCGCTGCTGTACGTCAGCCCGTTGCGGCTCGGCGCCGGAATCAAGAACAAGGTGCTCGAAACGATGGCGATGCAGACGCCGGTCGTCGCCACGCCGCTAAGCTGCGATGGCATCCCGGTTAAAGACGGGGAGCACGTGCTGCTCGCCACGCACGATGATGAGTTTGTTGAGCAGATCCTTCTGTTGCTCCGCACGCCGAGCCTGCGGGCGCGGCTGGCGCAGAACGGGCGGCGGCTGGTCGAGGAGCAGTTCACGTGGCAGCGCGTCGCGGATCTGTACGAAGAACTGTACCTGCGTATCATCCGCGAGCGGCATGCGGAATAAGCGGTTAGCAGTTAGCGATTAGCGGTTAGCGAGAACAGCAGCGCAAAGCACAACCCGAGCCTTGTAGGGGCGGAGCTTGCTCCGCCCGTGTGAGATGCCCCACCCTGGCCCCGATTCATTCAATGGAGAGGGAAAAGGGGCCAGGGATAAGGGGTGAGGTTTCCCGCTGACTCCTTGACGCGAGAGGATGGTATCTGATGGGCCTGACCTTCCCGCCGATCAAAGCCGATCGCTGCGTGCTGTGGATCACGCTGCACGCCGACGAGGGCGCACGGGAGCGGTTCGCGGCGCTTGAAGCCGTGCTGAAGACCTGCCGCCTGCACCCGCTCGACATGACCGCCAGCGCGGAGCTTGTGATCGTGGACGAGGCTGCCCTTCGCGCGCAGCTCGACGCCGTCCGCGCCGCGCTGGGACCGGGCGACCGCCTGCACCTGATCAGCGCGCAGGGCGACCGCCTGAACGTTGAGGTGATCGCCGCGCCCGACGAACCGCTTTCGCCAGATTTCCCTGCCCATGACGGGCCGCGCCCGCCCTGGCGCTCTCCTGCGTAGCGCGCAGGAGTATTGTCGTACTATAATGAGAGCGTTAATTCCCCATACGGCGCCCGGTTGCTCCGTGTGGGGCGCCAAGCTAAAATGATCGGGCTGCTCGCCAGCCGTTGTGGAGGAATGCCGTGGGCCGCTGGAAAGATAAATATGTAATCGGCCTGACCGGGAACATTGCGACCGGTAAGAGCCTAGTCCGGCGGATGCTGGAACACCTGGGCGCATACACGATCGACGCCGACGGCCTCGCGCACCAGGCAATGGCGCCGGGCGCGCCCGCTTACAAGCCGGTGGTGCTGACGTTCGGGCAGTGGATTCTCGACGCCGACAAGCGCATCGACCGGGGCCGCCTGGGCGCGGTGGTGTTCTCGCATCCAGAGGCGTTGAAGCGGCTGGAAGCCCTGACGCACCCGATCATTATCCGCGCGATTGATACGCTGATCGCCCGCTCCAAACAGAAGATCGTTGTGGTCGAGGCGATCAAGCTGCTCGAAACGCCGCTCGCGGATCGGCTCGATGCGGTGTGGGTGGTGGACGCGGACGAGAACACGCAACTTGAGCGGCTGGCGAAGCGCGGGCTGGATCGCGAAGCCGCGCTCAAGCGGGTCCGGTCGCAGAATCCGCAGGCCGAGAAGCTCGCCCGCGCCGACGTGATCATCTACAACGAGGGCACGCCCGACGAAACGTGGGCGCAGGTTCGCGCCGCGTGGAAGCAGGTCCAGACGGTCATGCAGCAGGGCGACGTCGAGGAACTGGTGCGGCGGGTGGACGTCGCACCGGGCCAGCATCAGCCCGCCGCCGGACAGCGCGCCATCACGTCGATCGACATTCTGCGCGGCATGCCGCAGAACGCCGAGCAGATCGCGTCGGTGCTCAAGCTGCGCACCGGGCGCGACCTCAGCCGCGAGGACGTGATCATGCTGCTCGGCCAGCGCTCGTACATGATGGCCGTGGCGGACGGCCGGCCGCTGGGGCTGGTGGGCTTCGTGGTCGAAAATCTGGTCATGCGCGCGGATGAGCTCTTTGTGTTGAAGGGCGCGCCGGTTCGCCCGACCATTTCGGCGCTGCTGGACGCAGTCGAGCAGGCGTCGAAGGCGCTGCAATCGGAGATCGGCTACATCTTTTTGCCAGAAAATACCGCGCGCGATATGGTCGAATCGGTAGTCCAGCAGGGCTATCAGCAAATGAAGATCGAAGAGATCCGGGTTCCCGCCTGGCGCGAAGCGGCACGCGAATCGCAACCAGCCGGGACGGTGATCTTCGCCAAGAAACTGCGCGCGGAGCGGGTGCTCAAGCCGCTCTAGCCCGCGCTGAGTGAGAGGCAAACGCCGTGGATCGTCTGAGGAACACCCCCGTGATCGGCCCGGTGATCGGTTTGATCGACCGCTGGCCGCGCCTGTCTGCGTGGATTGTGCTGTCGGTGGGCTGCATTGCGCTGCTGGTTTACGAGGCGCGCGACGTCGGTCTGACCGCCGCCAACTGGATCGCGCTGATTGTCGCGACGATCGGCGTCGCCGGGCTGTGCATCTGGATCGTAAGCTGGGAAGACCGCGAAGATCTGGATCAGCCGGTCGCGTCGGACAAGCGCGACACGCTGGAGATCGAGCGTCCCCCTCTCGACTGAGCCGCCCGGCTCGTCTGATGTTCGCTGCTGCGCCCGCCTGACGGCGGGTTTTTGTTTGTATCCGGCGGGGAATAGGCTATGCTTGCCGCAGAGTCGCGAGACAAGACGAAAGGACGTTCCCCGATGAAACTGGAAATCGACCTCGTCACGATTGAGAAGCAAGAGCCGATCAATTTCATCCTCGGCCAGAGCCACTTTATCAAGACAGTTGAAGACATCCACGAGGCGCTGGTCAACGCCGTACCGGGCATCAAGTTTGGGCTGGCGTTCTGCGAGGCGTCCGGCGACCGGCTGATCCGCTGGAGCGGCACCGATCACGAGCTGATCGGCTATGCGATCAAAAACGCGCAGATGATCGGCGCGGGGCACACCTTCATCATCTTCCTGGGCGAGGGGTATTTCCCGATCAATGTATTGAACGCGGTGCAGGCGGTGCCGGAAGTGGTGCGTATCTTCTGCGCGACCGCCAACCCGACGCAGGTCGTCGTGGCGGAGTCGGAGCAGGGGCGCGGCGTGCTGGGCGTGATCGACGGATTCTCGCCGAAGGGCACGGAAGACGACGATGGAATCGCCTGGCGCAAGGGGTTGTTGCGACAATTTGGATACAAGCTGTAGAGAGCAGCGATTAGCGGTAGCAGTTAGCCGTTAGCGCAAGCAAAAAGCAGCGAAAACAGTTAGAAGCAGCTAGCAACAGCGAAAAGCAGGGAAACTTAGGGGGCGAGCTTGCTCGCCCCGTCGTTAAGAAGCGTCACCGCTTTTCGCTAACCGCTAATCGCTAACGGCTAACCGCTCTAAAGAGGGGAACTCGATGACCTACGATCCAGCATCCTTTGAGGCGTACATCGAAGCAAACCGCGATCGGTTCCTGAATGAGTTCGGCCAGTTGATCGCGCAACCGAGCGTTGCGGCGCAGAAGCGGGGCGTGCGCGAGATGGCGGCATTGGTCGCCGCGAGGCTCGACGCGATCGGCGCCGAGGTGACGGTCTCCGAAACCGAAGACGCGCCGATCGTCTTCGCGGAGCAAGGCCCGCCCGACGCCCCGCGCACCCTGCTGATCTACAACCACTACGACGTGCAGCCTGAGGACCCGCTCGACCTGTGGAAGTCGCCGCCGTTCGAGATGACGATTCGGGAAGGGCGCATCTATGGGCGCGGCGTCGCGGACGACAAGGGCGAGTTACTCTCGCGGATTCAGGCGGTCGAGGCGTGGCTCGCCACGCAGGGCGAGCTACCCGTCCGCATCAAGTGGGTGATCGAAGGCGAGGAAGAAGAGGGCAGCCATCACCTGAATGGCTGGGCGCGCGCACATGCCGCGCAGCTTCAGGCGGATGGCATCCTGTGGGAAGGCGCGGGGTACGACGAAGAGGGCCGTCCGACGTTCGGCACCGGCGTCAAGGGCGACGCCTATTTCGAACTTCGCTGCAAGGGGCCGAGCCACGACCTGCACTCGTCCGTCGCGCCGATTGTACCTAACCCGGCGTGGCGGTTGGTCTGGGCGCTGAGCACGCTCAAGAACGAGCGCGACGAGATCACGCTCGACGGGTATCTGGACCACGTCGCCCCGCTGTCGCCCGCCGAAAGCGCCGCCATCGACGCGATCCCGATGGCGTTTGAAGAAACGCGCGCCCGCTACGGGATCGACCAGTGGCTGAACGGGATGAGCGACTACGACGCCCGCCGCCGTCTCTACGCCGCGCCGACCATCACGATCTGCGGCTTTGAGTCGGGCTATACTGGCGTCGGCTCGAAGACCGTGCTGCCGTCCGAGGCGATGGTCAAGCTCGACTTCCGGCTGGTTCCCGATCTCACGCCGGAGCTTGCTCAGGACTTGCTGCGCCAGCACCTCGACCGGCGCGGCTTCACGGATATCTCGATCACGTTTCTCGGCGGCGAGCCACCGGCGAAGTCTCCGCCGGGGAGCCTGGTGGAGCGTGCGGCAGTGGCTGCCAGCCAGGATGCGCTGGGCCAGACGCCGATCATGCAGCCCTGGGCGCCGGGCAGCGGGCCGATGTACTCGCTCAGCACGATGCTGGGGATGCCGGTTGTGTTCGCCGGGACGACGTGGCATCCGAACTCGCTCATGCACGCGCCGAACGAGAATATCTATGTGGAAGACTACTTCGCGGCGATGCGGTTCCTGGGCGCGTTCCTGCACCGGTTTGCCACGCTTGAGGCAGTCGCGGAGTGAGTTTGCTACATTCTCGCTAGACTGTCTCAACGTAGAACAGGAGAAAATCTATGGCACAGCAATATAGCGCGCCGCCTGAAATGCAGATCGACCCGACGAAGAAGTATACGGCGACGATCTCGACCGAAAAGGGCGACATCCGGATCAACCTGTTTGCCGAGCAGGCGCCGGTTACGGTGAACAACTTTGTCTTTCTGGCGCGCCAGGGCTACTACGACGGCACGACGTTCCATCGCGTCATCAACGGCTTCATGGCCCAGGGCGGCGATCCGACCGGCACGGGGCGCGGCGGCCCTGGCTACCAGTTTCCGGACGAGCCGGGCGCGCTGGCGCTGCGGCACGACAGCCCCGGCATCCTGAGCATGGCGAACGCTGGCGCGAATACCAATGGCAGCCAGTTCTTCATTACGCACGGGCCGACGCCGCACCTCGACGGCAAGCACGCCGTGTTCGGCAAGGTGGCGGACGCGGACAGCCTGCGCGTGCTGATGCAAATCCGCGAGCGCGACCCCATGCGGGACCCGAACCCCGGCGACCGCATCAAGACCATCACGATCGAGGAGTCGTAGCCTCGGCTGGCGAACGGTTCCCACAGGCGCGCCGCCGGGCTCCCGGATGGGCGCGCCTTTTTTGCGATCGTGGGGGGCGTGGCGGGCAAATCGCCGGGCGGGAACCATTGCCAGCGGTGCGGGCAGTCGCTAACATAGCCGGGCGCTCGATACACCGGCGGAGGAAGGCGCGATGGACGAGCACGAAGATCGGCAGATCATCAAGCGGCGCGGCCCCGACGACCGCGTCTGGTATGTCGTCGCCGAGGCGCAGGGCATGACCGAAGCCGAGATCGTCGGCGGACTGCTGCGCACGGCCGGGATCCCGGTCTATTTCTTCCGCGAGGCGTTGGGGACCGCGCTGCCCGTGTCGGTCGGGCTGGTCGGCGGCGTGCAGGTCGCTGTGCCGGAGCAGTATTACGACGAAGCGATGGCGCTGCTCGAAGGCGACGAGGACAACCTTCTGCCCGAAGAAACCGGCGCAGACTTTGTCGAAGCCGAAGGCGAGAACGGCGAGTACGATGAATTCGATGGATACGAGGACGAGGCCCTCGACGAGGAGTAGCCGCCCGATGGCTCAGGAAACGCCCACTCCCGGCGCCGAGCAGCCCCCGCTGTCCGGCCCGGTAGCGCCCGGCTGGCCCGCGCCGCGCCTGCGTGGAACGCGGCGGCACGTGCTGCTGGCGCCCGCGTTCGGCGCGCTGCTGCTGATCGGCTGGTGGCTGCTGGCGGAGTCGGGCCGCTATGCCCCGTTCATCGTCCCGTCGCCGGAGAGCGTCGCGGCGCGCTGGTGGCGGCTGGTCGAGGACGGATCGTTGCTGCGGCACATGCTCGTTACCTTGCGCGAGGTGTTGAGCGGGCTGGTGATCGGCGTGGCGGCGGCGTTCTCGCTCGGCTACCTGATCGCCAAGAGCCGTATCGCCGCTTACGCCCTGACGCCCTATCTCGTCGCGCTCCAAGCCGTGCCGATCGTCGCGATCGCGCCGCTGCTGATCATCTGGTTTGGCGCCGGGATCGCCAGCAAGGTGATTATCTGCGCGCTGCTGGTCTTCTTCCCGATGCTGGTGAATACCGTCCTCGGCGTGCGGAACATCTCGCCGGATTTGCGCGACCTGATGCGTTCGCTTGAGGCCACGCCGCTGCAAACCTTCTGGCACCTCGAAATGCCCGCCGCGCTGCCGATTCTGCTGGGCGGGCTGAAGGTCAGCGCGACGCTCTCGGTGATTGGCGCGGTAGTGGGGGAGTTCGTCAGCGCCAGCGCGGGGCTTGGCTACCTGATCAACTTCGGGCGCGGCACGTACGACACCCCGCTGGTGATCGCCGCCGTCTTTACGCTGACGGCGCTTGCGCTGCTGCTGTACGGCGTCGCGGCGTGGCTGGAATCTGTGCTGCTCGACTGGCAGGATGCGGCGTGAGACGGTCGCTTGCGCCGCGTAGACAGGCATCAGGAAAGGATACAGACTGCTCGTGAAAACCCGTCGCTCGCCCTTACTATGGATTGCGCTGGCTGCTGTGCTTGTCGTCGCCGTTACGCTGGCCGCCTTCTTCGCGCTGCGAGATAACGACTCATCGGCGGAAGACCTGACCCCGATCACGCTGTTCATGAGCTACGTGCCGAGCGTGCAATTCGCGCACGTCTACGTGGCGGCGGAGCGCGGATATTTCGCCGACGAGGGGATCGACATCCGCTTTGAGAACGGGATGAACGAGGCGGACGGCGTCGAGCGGCTGGCGAGCGGCGATTTACAGTTCGGGCTGATCAGCGGGGAGCAGGTGATTCTGGCGCGCGCCAACGATCGGCCGGTCGTCTACGTCTACGAGTGGTACGAGCATTATCCGGTCGGGATCGTCACGCCACGGGACAGCGGCATCACGCAGCCGGGCGATCTCGCCGGGAAGGTGGTGGGCATCCCCGGCCCGCAGGGCGCCAGCTACACCGGCCTGCGCGCGTTGCTGAAGGCGGGCGAGCTGAGTGAAACTGACCTGGGCGAGCTGCGCTCGATCGGGTTCACCGCGCCGGAGAACGTCTGCGAGCGGGCGGTCGACGCGGCGGTGGTGTACGTCGCCAACGAGCCGCTGACTATTGAGCAGCAGTGCATGCCGGTAGAGGTGCTGCGCGCGTCCGATTACGCGCCGCTGGTGTCGAACGGGCTGGTCACGAACGAGCGGACGATCCGCAAGCAGCCGGAGCTGGTGCGCGGGATGGTGCGCGCGCTGGCGCGGGGCGTGGCGGACGTGATCGCGGACCCCGACGCCGCGTTCGAGATCGCGGTTGAGGGGTATGTGACCGATCTGCCGGACGACCAGCGCGCGACCCAGCGGCAGGTGCTGGACAACTCGATCGCGTTGTGGGACGGCGCGGGCGGCCTGACGACGCTCGATAAGTGGGAGACGACGCAATCCCTGCTGATCGAAATGGGCTTGCTCAGCGCGCCGCTGGACGACCTGAGCGCGAGCTTCGACA
>CBINGT010000139.1:0-8214 GCA_966250245.1 uncultured Anaerolineae bacterium | reverse complement strand
TGGCTGCACGCCGTACCCGTTCGAGCTTGCCTGCTGGGACGAGCCCGCGCTCAGTCCGGCTTGCGCGCCCGCCGATCCCCCGGCGTGCATCAGCATCGCGTTCGGGATGCCGGTGTGGGAGCCGCTCGACGCGCCGCCCACGCCATCGGCTGTGCGCTTTGAGGGCGGGCTGCGGCTGCGCGGGTACACGCTCGACGTGATGGGGAGCACCGTCAACTTGCGGCTGTTCTGGCAGGCGGACGGGCCGCTTCCGGCGGACTACGCGTTGTTCGTCCACGTGGCGGATCCGGCGACCGATCAGCCGGTGGCGCAGTTCGACGGCTATCCGGCGGTGCGCACCGACGAGTGGACCGATGGCGCGAAGTGGGTGTCCCAGGTGGAGATTGCGCTGCCGGACGACCTGCCGCCAGGCGAGTATGCGGTCAATGTGGGGTGGGCGGAGCATGAAAGCGGCGCGCGCCTGCCGGCCGAGGGCGTAGCAGGCGGGCTGGTGCGGCTGGACACGGTCGCCTTCTCGCCGCCGGAGTAAAAACAGGGGCAGACGTGCGCGCCTGCCCCGATGCCCTCACCCTAAATCCCTCTCCCTGTGCGTTTCACTTCGGGAGAGGGACTTATACCGCAGCTTTTCCCCTCTCCCCGCGACGCAGTCGCAGAGGGAGAGGGGCAGGGGTGAGGGGGATTTTTCCGTACTAACCTCTAGCCGCGCAGCAGCTTCGGGATGTCCTTAAACTTCGGTGTGGTGCCGCTCAGCAGCGTGTTCACGCGGAACAGCCGCCCCGACAGCCAGATCACGAACGCGACCGCCAGCAACAGCAACGCGAGGCTCAGGCCAAGCTGCCACGCGGGGATGCGCGTTACCGCCGCGCGCATGATCATCGACAGCGGTGACGTGAGCGGGAAAATGCTCAGCACCGTGGCGAAGGTCCCGTTCGGCTCCTCGGCGAACATCGTCAGGAAGAAGAACGGGATGACCGCCGGAAGCGTCACGAAGGTGACGTAGTTCTGGCTTTCGCGCATGGACGATGTCAGCGCGCCGATGGCCGCCATCGCGCTTCCGAACAGCAGGAAGCCGAGGATGAAGTACACGATTGCAATCACCAGCGCCTGCGGATCGATTTCAAAGCCTTGCAGCACGCCGAACGTATCGCCCGCGCGGGTCATGATGAACAGCGCCGCACCGAGCAGTGTCGCCACCTGGATGAGCGACGCCAGCCCCATCGCCATGATCTTGCCGAGCAGCAGCGGAACCGGCTTCACCGACGACAGGATGATCTCGATGACGCGGTTTTCTTTTTCCTTCACGACGCTCTGCATCAGGTAGCCGCCGCCCCAGAACAGGCTCAGCATCAGGATCAGCCCGAAGACGTAAACCAGCGTGAAGCCGTCGTCTCCGCTGACGTTCG
This sequence comes from uncultured Anaerolineae bacterium, assembly GCA_966250245.1. GTDB lineage: Bacteria > Chloroflexota > Anaerolineae > Aggregatilineales > Aggregatilineaceae > DYGX01. The sequence continues at coordinate 6,811 of CBINGT010000139.1, read as the reverse complement.
CGCTGGCGCTTTCGCGGAGCGCGTGCTCGCCGATCGTGGCCGGAGCGCGCAGCCGCAAGTACAGTTCCTCGAACGTCTCCGCGTCGGTGTTATACAGCAGGCTGCTGAGGATATACTGCTCCATCAGCGTGCCGGAGCGCTCGGCAGACTCGAGCGTCAGGTTAGGCACGTACAGGTTCACTTCGCCGCGCTCGAGGTAGCTCTCATCGATCACGTACAGCGCGTCGAGCACGCCCGACTCGTAGTCTGGCATGGCGGCCTCGCGCGACTCGTAGGCGCGGATGTTTTCGCGCAGGCAGTAGGGTGACGATACGCGCTTGATCACCTCGGCGTTGATCGTCTGAATCTCGTCGGGCGCGATGCGGCAGTCGTCCGGCTCGCCGGGGTATGACTCCGGCGGCGGGAACAACCCCTGCGGCGTCTCGTCCACATAGCCGATAATCCCGGTGCGCGGCTCGTTCGCCTCTTCAACGATCGGGGTGGCTGGCTCTGGCTCGTCTTCGCGCGCGTCCTGGTAAAACTGGTACGCCAGGAACCCGCCCACTGCCAGAATAGGCAGGCCAAAGGTCAGCAGGGTGTATGCCCGCCGGCGAAACTGCATGCGAAGCTCGAAGAGAGCGACATCAATCCAACGACTCATCTTGCACCTCTACTCCGCAAACGTGCCGCTGGCCGGCTCGCTGGCCGTTGTCAGCGTCGAACGGCCTTCACGAAGCGCCTGCCACATGGCGCGCGGCGTCAGACGCTTGCCGTACATCAGCATCCCCAGCCGGAACACCTTGGCCGACAGCCACATCACCACGAAGACCGACACAATCTGGATCGCCAGGCTGAGCAGGATCTGCCACATCGGGACGTTGGTCAGGCCAAAGCGCAGCAGAATGCCGGTCGCCGCAGTCAGCGGGAAGAACGAGAAGAACAGCGGAATCGGCCCGTCCGGGTTGGTGAAGAAGGTGATCACCCCGGCCATGGGCAGCACGCCGATGAACGTCAGAATCCCGGCGACCTGACGGCTTTCTGCCTCAGCGGTGGATGCGGCGCCGATGCCGAGCATCATCGCGGCGAATAGCAGGAAGTTCGCCACGAACATCACGACCACCAGCACAATATCCAGCGGCGCGAAATTCACCCCGGCGAGCGCCTCGCGCGCTTCTTCCATCGAGAGCGCGAGCGCGATTGCTGCCACCAGCCACAGCCCGATCTGCGTGAAAGCCAGCGCTGCCAGCCCGAGCATCTTGCCCCACAGCAGCTCGATCGGGCGGACGCTCGTTGCCAGAATCTCCATCAGGCGCGTCTCTTTTTCCTCGACCACGCCGTTCATCAGGAACTGCGCGGTGGTGCTGGTCGCCAGGAAGTAGATGAACACGAAGATGAACGGGACGAACATCCTGCCGAGCAACGCCTCGGTCGATAGTTCCTCACCGGTTTCAATGTCGCGCAAGACCTCTTCGACCGGCGCGGCGATGCGCTCCGGCGGAACGGCGAGTGAGTCTGGCACGCGGCTGACGATCTGCCGCCGCATGAAGTTTCGCACGCTGCTCGACAGCGCCGCCGGGGCAGAGCCTTCGACGTACAGATCGACCAGCCCGGTCAGCACGTAGTCGTCGCTTATGACCAGATATCCGTCGAGCTCGCCTGCTTCGAACTGCTCGCGGGCGGACTGCACCAGCGCGTCGAAGTAGGCAGCGCGCGCCTCGGGGTCGTCCTCACCGGGAACCGGCTCGTCGGGGTTGGTCAGCAGGACGTATTCCGGCTCGTCGGAGCCGGCGCTCGCGTCCGGGTTCTCCAGCACGGTCACAATTCCCGCGCGGTCCACCACGCCGATCCGGTTGAAATCGGAGAGGTCCGTTTCGTTGTTGGCCGTGAAGCGCGCGATCAGGAACATCGCCCCGAACGTGAGCAGCGGCACGCCAAACGCCGAGAACAGGAAGCTCTTGCGCTTGAAGTTGATCCAGTACTCGCGTTTGAGTACCAGCAAGATCTTCTGCCAGGCCATCGCTTAGCCCCCGTTTCCGTTCCGGCTGTTGTTTCCTGCCACCTGAATGAAGATGTCGTTCAGGCTGGGGATGGCAAGCTCGAACCGGCGGACGGTGTAGGCCGGATTGACCGCCAGCGCCTGCATCACCGAGTCCGGCGTGGCGTCGTCCGCCAGATGGAGCGTGACCTCGCCGCGCGAGTCGGACACGTCTACCGAGCGGACGCCGGGCAGCGCCGCCCAGTCGCCGGTGCCTTCCACCACGACGGCGTTCTCGGCGAAGCGCTCGCGCACGTCCAGCACGGTGCCATATAGCACCCGCCGCCCGTGGTCGATCATCACCAGCCGGTTCGCCATCTCTTCGATGAAGTTCATCTGGTGCGTGGACATGACGATCGTCGTGCCCTCGCGGTTCATGTCGTACAGCAGGTCTTTGATCATCTGCGTGTTGACCGGGTCCAGGCCGGAGAACGGCTCGTCGATGATCACCAGCGACGGGCGATGGATGACCGTCGCGATGATCTGGACCTTCTGCTGCATACCCTTGCTCAGCTCGCTAACCTTGCTCTTGATGTTGGCGCCCAGGCCGACCTGTTCGAGCATGGTGGTGGCGCGGCGCTGCGCTTCGGCGCGGGGCACGCCCTTGAGCTGGGCAAGGTAGGTCACGACGTCGATCACGGGGACGTCGCGGTAAAGGCCGCGCTCTTCCGGCAGGTACCCGATCCGGTCTTTGGTCGCGTCGGTGAGCGGCGCGCCCAGAACCTCAATCGACCCCTTGTCGGGCTTGAGAATATCGAGAATCATGCGGATGGTCGTCGTCTTCCCGGCTCCATTGGGACCGAGCATGGCGAAGATTTCGCCCGGTTGAACCTCGAAGGACAGATCGTCTACCGCAGTAAAGTTGCCATACCGCTTCGTGACGTTCTGTACGCAAATAGCGCAGACGTTCGACGAGGCACTCATGGTGGAGCTGCTCCTTACCAAGCAGGGACTTAGGAATATGGACTTCTAGTTCGACGTTGGATGTGGTGGGTGCTTCAGAATTCCCTACCGTCAATTCTGAAGCGATCCACTATCCTATACGCAGAATAGCCGGAAAGGGTGTGCTATTCTACCCCAAAAATTTCGGAGTTTCTCCCGTATGGCCCGGCGAAATTGTGCCAGGGTCAACTTTCCCATTACAATCGGCTGTAGGGCCACATACTCCTGTCACGCTGCGCCGCTCATGCGCCGCGTGTTCGCGGAAAACTCGAGAGAGGGGAAAGCCGATGAGTGCTCTTGGCGCCTTCACCTTTGTCCTGCACAGTCACTTGCCCTATGCCCGGCTGGCAGGGCGCTGGCCGCACGGCGAGGAATGGATCCACGAGGCCGCCTGCGAAACGTACATTCCGCTGCTCAATGCGCTGTACGACCTGCGCGACGAAGGGGTGGATTACCGGCTGACCGTGGGCATTACGCCGGTGCTGGCCGAGCAGCTTGCCGATCCCGATGTGCTCGATCACCTCGACGAGTACCTGGATGACAAGATCGCGCGCGCCAAGCAGGACGTGTTGCGCTTTCGCGGCGAGGAAGAGCCGGTTGGCGTGCCGCGCGAAGAAGCGGAAGAGGGCGACTTGCCGCCCGTCGATCGCCAGGCGGTCGAAGCGCGGGAGCGACTGGGCACGACGGCGCTCGATGACGACAACCCGGACGAGGACGAGCTGCTTCCCCCGCCCGAGCCGAAGCCGTGGTGGGTCGGTCACAAGCACCTCGAATACCTGGCTGGTTTCTACCAGCGTTATTACGAGCACATCAAAGACTCGTTCGACCGGCGCTTCAACCGCGACCTGATCGGCGCGTTCAGGCAACTGCAAGACGAAGGGCTGATCGAGATCACCACCAGCGCGGCGACGCACGGCTATCTGCCGCTGCTAGGCCGCGACAGCGCGATCCGGGGACAGCTTCACACCGGGCGGCAGAGCTACCGCCGCTTTTTCGGGCGCGATCCACGCGGGATCTGGCTGCCGGAGTGCGCCTATCGCCCCGCCTATTACGATGCAACGGGCACCATCCGGCCGGGGATCGAAGCGTTTCTGCGCCAGGAAGGGCTGCAGGTCTTCTTCGCCGAAACGCACATGATCACTGGCGGCGCGCCGGTCGGCGTGGCGGCTGGCGAGGCGATCGGTCCGTACGGCGAGATCAAGCGCCGCTATCTGATCCCGGTGTCCACCAAGCCCGCGCCAGAGCAGCCGCTCAGCACGTTCTACGCCTACTACGTCAGCGACTCGACCGCCGGGCCGCGCGCGGACCAGCACAGCGGCGTCGCGGTGATCGGCCGCAACAACGAGACCGGGCAGCGGGTGTGGTCCGCCGACTGGGGGTATCCCGGCGACTTCGACTATCGCGAGTTTCACCGCAAGGACGGCATTAGCGGCCTGCAATACTGGCGCGTGACCGGCGCGAAGGTCGACCTGGGCGACAAGGACTTCTATCACCCCGACTGGGCGGAGAACAAGGTCCGTATGCACGCGCAGGACTTCGCCGCGCTGGTCGAGCGCATTCTCGAAGCGCGCCACGCCAATGGCGAAGGGTATGGCATCATCGCGTCGAATTATGACACCGAGTTGTTCGGTCACTGGTGGTTTGAGGGCGTCGAGTGGCTGAAGCAGGTGCTGCGCCTTCTCGCGCAGAATCCGAAGGTCGATCTGGTGACCGCATCCGGCTACATCGAGCAGCATCCGCCGCAGCAGGTAATCCATCTGCCCGAGGGAAGCTGGGGTGCGGGCGGCACGCACTTCACCTGGGACAACAACGATACGCACTGGATGTGGAAGCCGATCCACGAGGCGGAACGGCGCATGGAGCACCTCGCCAACGCCTACAAGGATCGCTATGACGATGAGGCGTATCGCGGCGTGCTGAACCAGGCCGCCCGCGAGCTTCTGCTGCTCGAAAGCTCAGACTGGCCCTTCCTGGTCACGACCGGGCAGGCGCGGCAGTACGCCATTCAGCGCTTCAGCCAGCACCTTGAGCGCTTCAACGATCTGGCGGACAGTGTGGAGCGCGGCCAGCCGGACGGGGCGCTCGCCGCGCGGCTGTGGGAGCGCGACCGGCTGTTTCCGGACATCGACTATCGCTGGTGGGCGACGCGGTAGCAGGCTAAACGCAATACTTGGCGGGCAAAGACAGCGAAGAGAAATCATCCGGCAGCGAAAAAACAAGCTGGGCCGCTTCAGCCCCCCTCCCTAAATCCAACACCGCGCGTTTCCCCTTCCCTCCGCTTGCGTGGGGGAAGGGGGCAGGGGATGGGGGGCAAAAGGCTGGCATGTCTGAGCCTCGTTCTTCGCTGTCTTAGCTATTTTTCCTAATAGGTAGCTTAGGAGCGTAACGGATGCGCGTGCTCTTTATCGCGGCGGAGATGGCTCCCTTCGCCAAGACGGGCGGGCTGGGGGATGTGGTCGGCAGCCTTCCGGCGGTGCTGCGGACCAAAGGGATTGACGCGCGGGCGCTGATCCCGCTGCACGGGCCGATCAAAGCGCAGTTCGCGGACCGGCTGGAGCACGTCCTCACGTTCCAGTTTTCGCGGCGCTCGGGCACGGCGGACATCCACATCTACGCCACCGAGCAGGACGGCGTCCCGGTCTACTTCCTCGAAAGCTGGCCCTTCTTCGGCGAGGGCGACAGCATCTACACCGACCTCAACTGGGACCGGGAGCGGTTCGTCTTCTTTGCCCAGGCCGCGATGGCAACCGTCTGGGAGCTGGGGCAGGGGCGCATTCGCGACGAGCGCTGGATGCCGGACGTGCTGCACGTCCACGACTGGCACACCGCGCTGATCCCGTTCCTGCTGCGCGAGGCGCGCTATCAGCCAGGGTGGGAGAGCGTCGCTAGCGTGCTGACGATCCACAACATGGCCTATCAGGGCTGGAACGCGGGTGGCTATCTGTGGATGGCGGGCGTGCCGGGCCGCCACGACCCCAACCTCGTCTACCAGGACCGGACCGACAACCTGCTCGGCATCGGGATCGCCTACGCCGACAAGCTGAACACCGTCAGCCCGCGCCACGCCATCGAACTACACTATCCGCGCTTTGGCGAAGGGCTGGAAGGGCTGATCTGGGTGCGCGATAGCGACCTGGTGGGCATCCTCAACGGGCTGGATATGAAGCGCTTTAATCCGGCGACCGATCCCGCGCTGGAGCAGAACTACGATTGGCATACCTTCCGCGAGAAGCGCATCGAGAACAAGCGCGCGCTCCAGTACGAGTTCGGGTTGGAGCCGCTCGACGACGCGCCGATCATCGGGATCGTCAGCCGGTTGGTCGAGCAGAAGGGGATGGATTTTGCCGCCGATGGGCTGCGCTGGGTGCTGGCGGAAACCGGCGCGCAGTTGGTCGTGCTCGGCACCGGGGAGCCGTCGATCGAAGACCGGATGCGCCAGCTTGAATGGGATTTTGGCTGGAAGGCGAAGGCGTACATCGGTTATAGCGAACCATTGGCGCAGCGTATTTACGCGGGCGCAGACATGATCCTCGTGCCGAGCCGCTACGAGCCGTGCGGGCTGACGCAGATGATCGCCATGCGCTACGGCGCGCTGCCGGTCGTGCGGGAGACGGGCGGGCTGGCGGATACGGTCGTTAACTACGACAACGGCCCCGCCGACCAGGGGACCGGCTTCGTCTTCCTGTGGGAAGAACCGGAAGCGGTGCGCCACACCTTGCGCTGGGCGATCGACACCTACCGCTATGACACGCTCAACTTTTTCGTGGCGATGGCCGCCCGCGCCAACATCGAGGTGGCAGCATGAAACTCAAGCACGAATCGAAGATTCAGATCGTCCCCATCGACCAGATCACC
>CBINGT010000138.1:0-8388 GCA_966250245.1 uncultured Anaerolineae bacterium | reverse complement strand
GTCCGCACCGGCTTCAAGGCCGCGACGGGCAATGTGTTTCTGATCCAGGACGCCGACCTCGAATACGACCCGCGCGAGTACCCGATCCTGCTGCGCCCAATTCAGGAAGGCATCTCGAAGGTGGTGTACGGCTCGCGCTTCCTGGGCGGGCCGCGCAAGGCGATGTTCTTCTGGAACATGGTCGCCAACCGCACGCTGACTCTTGTCACCAATATCCTCTACAACTCCATCCTCAGCGACATGGAGACGTGCTACAAGGTCTTCTGCGCGGAGGTTGTGCGCGACATCCCGCTGCGCTCCAAACGGTTTGACTTCGAGCCGGAGATCACCGCCAAGGTGCTCAAGCGCGGGCATCGCATCTACGAGGTGCCGATCTCGTATAATGGCCGCGAGTGGGAAGAAGGCAAGAAAATCACGTGGAAGGACGGCGTGATCGCGATGTGGACGCTGTTCCGCTACCGCTTCACGGAATGACGGCACTCGCATCCCGCACCCGAATGAAAAACCCTCACGCGCCGGTCTTGCTGCCGGCGCTTGTGATTCTGGTCGGGATGCTGCTGCGGATCGCGCTGTTGGGCGTGGATGTGCGTCTGCATCCAGATGAGGCGCTGTTCGCGGCGCAGGCGCGGACCGTCTCCGCCTGGGGCGATATCCTGCTGCGCGGGTCGGACCTCGACAAGCCGCCGCTCGCGATCTACAGCCTCGCGGCGTCGTTCGCGCTGCTGGGGCCGTCCGAGTTCGCCGCGCGCCTGCCCAACGTCTTCGCCAGCGTGCTGACGCTCGCCGTCCTCTACCGCCTGACGCTCGCATTGAGCCGGGATCGCGTCACCGCCTTGCTCGCCGCGCTGCTACTGGCGCTGTCCGCCTACGACCTCACGTTCGCCGCGACCGCCTTCACCGACGTGCAGGCGACGCTATGGGCGCTGGCTGCCGCGTTGCTGGCGGCGCGTGGACGCTGGGGCTGGGCGGGCGCCGCGTCCGCGCTGGTGGTCGCCACCAAGCTCAACGCCGCGCTTGCCCTGCCGCTGATTGTCGCGCTCGGGCTGGCGCAAACGGCGCGCGAGAGCGTCTCCCCGCGCGCGCTCCTGCCGCAACTCGCACGCTTTGCCGGGGCGCTGCTGATCGGGCTGGCGCTGCTCGCGCTGTGGGACGCCGCACGCTCCCCGCAAAGCTTTTGGGCGCTCAACGCAGCGCGCAATAACCCCGGCCGCGTCATCCGCTCCGACGAACTGGTGCCACGCCTCGAAACGTGGGCGCGATGGCTGCATTACGTCACCGGCGCGCCGCTGCTCAACCTCGTGCTGCTAGCGGGCGCGATAGTGAACCTGGGCAGCGGCTGGCGCTCGCGCACGCGCGCCGCGCTGTGCGACTGGCTGATCGCGATCTGGGCGATCGCGTTCCTGGCCACGCACTGGTTGGTCGCCGTCAACACCTATGACCGCTACCTGCATCCGCTCGTGCCGTTCCTGCTGATCCTCGCCGCACGGGGAGCAGTGCGGGCCGTGCGCGCGGCGCATGTCTCCCGGGCGGGAGCGCTCGGTCTGCTGACGTTGACGCTGATTGCGATGTCGCCCGGCGTGGTCGGCGCGCTGCGTGGCGAGCTTCCGATCGGCGGGGACCAGGGCCGTCACACCGGGATCGACGCGCTGGCGGACGCGATCAACCGCGATCTGTCGGGCGCGGTCGTCTACGAGAACGGGCTCGGGTGGGAGCTGGCCTTCTACCTGGGCGAGTCCCCACGCGCACAGATCGTCCACACCCCGCAACCCGAAGCGCTCGCCGAGGAAATGCGCGGCCGCGCCGATACCCGCTACTTTGTCGCCCCGTCCGCTGCGCACGCCGCGCCCTGGCTGGACGCCCTGGAACGAGACGAAATCACCGCCCGCCGCATCCAACTTGAAGGGTCGGGCGAGTTCGCGCTCTATGCGCTGTCCGCGCGCTGACACTTCGCCCGCCCCCGCCTGAGCAGTGGTGCTATATTCTAAGCTAATTGCAGCAAAGAGCAGCGAAGAACAGCCCAGCCGCTCTCGCTGGTTCTCACTGTTTGTCGCTGCTTTTCGCTGTACTTCGCTGTTTTTCACCAGGAGTTTCACGGATGGCACGTCCTGAGTCGACCACGACCATTGTCATTTTCGGCGCATCGGGAGACCTGACCGAGCGCAAGCTCATTCCCGCGCTGTATCACCTGTACGCTAAGAACAACCTGCCGGAGAACCTGCACATCCTCGGGCTGGCGCGCACGCCTTACTCACACGACGAATTCCGCGAGCATCTGCGCTCGCATTGCAAGGAACAGCACGGGCGCGAGTTTGACGCCGAGCGGTGGGACGCCTTCGCTCAGCGCATCTGGTACCAGCCGCACGACGCCCTGGCCGCCGAAGCGTATACGCGGCTTGAGGAATTTCTGAACACGATCGAGGGCACGCGACAGGCGAACCGGCTGTGCTATCTGGCCGTTGCGCCGTCCCTCTACCAGCCGATTATCGAGCACCTGGGGCGCGCTGGCATGATGAACGAATCGCGCGGCTGGCGGCGGCTCGTGGTGGAAAAGCCGTTCGGGCACGATCTGGAGTCCGCGCGCGCCCTGAACGAGCTGTTGCATAACGTCTTTGACGAAAGCCAGATTTACCGCATCGACCACTACCTGGGCAAAGAAACCGCGCAGAATATCCTGTTCTTCCGCTTCGCCAACACGATTTTCGAGCCAGTGTGGAACCGGAACTACGTCGATAACGTGCAGATCACGGTGAATGAAGCGGGCGATATCGGGCATCGCGGCGGCTACTACGACACGGCGGGCGTGATCCGCGATATGTTCCAGAACCACCTGCTCCAGCTTCTGAGCCTGATCGCAATGGAGCCGCCCGCCTCGTTCAACGCAGACGCGCTGCGCAACGAGAAGGTCAAGGTCTTCCACTCGATCCGCCCGATTGACCTGAACGACGCCGTGCTGGCGCAATATGAAGGCTATCACCAGGCGAAGGGCGTCGCGCCGGACTCCCGCACGCCGACCTACGCCGCCGTCAAGCTGATGATCGACAACTGGCGCTGGCAGGGCGTGCCGTTCTACCTGCGCTCTGGCAAGGCGCTGACCGACAAAGTCAGCGAGATCGTGATCGAGTTCAAGTGCCCGCCGGTAATGATGTTCGGGCGTGGAGCAGATGAAGCGTGCTTCGCGCCGAATATCCTGTCGCTGTGCATCCAGCCAGACGAGGGGATCCATCTGCAATTCGAGGCGAAGCTACCCGGCTCTGGCCAGGAGACGCGATCGGTCAATATGGAGTTTCACTATCGCTCGTCGTTCGGCGGCGAGGCGCTGCCCGACGCGTACGAGCGCCTGCTGCTCGACGCGCTCAATGGGGACGCGTCGCTGTTCACCCGCGCGGACGAGATCGAAGCGGCGTGGCAGATCATCGACCCGCTGATCTGCGCGACGGACGAGGCCACCGATCCGCTGCCCCTGTACCGGCCCGGCAGCAGCGGCCCAGTCGAAGCGGAAGCGTTTATCGCGCGTGATGGGCGCATGTGGCGGCGCGGCTGCATGGATCACGAGGAGTGAGCGGTGAGCGGTTAGCTTTTAGCAGCTAGCCAAAAGCGTGACCGTCGGACCAACGCGGGTCTAGCTCGCTGTCGGTGCCTGATGCCGAGCTCGATGGTTTTGTTCTCGCTAATCGCTAATTGCTAACCGCTAACTGCTGCGAAAGGAGCGCGAAGCGTGGATCAGGTCAAGGTGTACCCGAATCGTCAGGCGTTGGTCGAAGCAGTCGCCGAGGACATCGTCGCGTGCGCGAACGAGGCGATCGAGGCGCGCGGCCAGTTTTCGATTGCGCTGTCCGGCGGGCAGACGCCCGGCCCGCTGTTCGACCGGCTGGCATCGCTCGCCTTCCGCGACCAGATCGTGTGGGGCAGCGTGCACGTCTTCTGGGGCGACGATCGCACCGTCCCGCCCGATCACGAAGAGAGCAACTACCGGTTGGCAAAAGAGCGGCTGCTCGACCACGTGCCGATCCCACCCGCGCAGATTCACCGCATCCACACTGAACTGGCGCCAGAGCTTGCCGCCGACCACTACGAGCGGTTGCTCCGCCAGTTCTTTGAAGACACGCCCGAAGGCGAGCCGCAGCCACGCTTCGATTACCTGCTGCAAGGTATGGGCACCGACGGGCACACGGCATCGCTGTTCCCCGGCACAGATGCGCTCGCCATCGAGGACGGCAGCCGCTGGGTGGTTGCGAACTACGTCCCCAAGCTGGATACATGGCGCATCACGCTGACCGCTCCGGCGATCAACGCGGGGCGGAACGTGGTGTTCATGGTCGAGGGGGAGAGCAAGGCCCGGCCGCTCTACGAGGTGCTGAAAGGCGACTACCGGCCCCAGGAGCTACCGTCGCAGTTGATCGCGCCGGTCGATGGGCGGCTGGTGTGGATGGTGGACGAATCGGCAGCGGCATTGTTGTGAGCAGCAAAAAAGCAACGGGAAGGCTTGCGCGCTTTCCCGCTGCATACTTCCATTTCGACAAAACTAGCCTTTGCGGTTGACACTCAGAACCTCACGCCTGGCTAAAAGGTGGCGTGTCTGCTTTGTGTGACGCTAATCGCTAACCGCTAATTGCTGCTTAGCTCGTGCTCAGCGCCGCCGCCATACCCGCCGCGACGGCGTCCACCGCATCCTCAACGACCGGCGAGAGCGGCGCGTCGACCTGATTGGAAGCGGGCTGGATGCCGAGCAGCGCGACCTCGCACCCAAGCTCCGACACCAGAAACTGCGCCAGCATGTGCAGCGGCAGCGTGTGCGTCGAGGCGCTGATGCCTGTCGTCTCTTGCCAGCAGAGCCAGCGCACCGTGCCGGGCGGCTGACCCATCTCCGCCGCGTCGACCAGCACCACCAGATCGGGCGCGAAGCGACGCAGCAGGCCGGTCGTGTTCTCCGGCGCGGGACCCGCGTCCACGAGCAGGACGTGATCCAGCGGCGGAAGCGCCGATTGCAGCGCCCGCACAACCATCAGCCCTGCCGCGTCGTCGCCGTTTAGCTCGTGCCCCACGCCGACGATCGCGACGCGTGGCGTCTCACTCCGCTGCCGGAGCGCCTGAGTCAGGTTCACCTGCCAGAGCGGCCTGGACATCGGCTTCATCCCCATAGTGAACGAGGAAAGCTTCCTTGTCCACAGCGGCCAATTCCCAACGATCGCTGAGCATCGAAATGCAGTTCTGGCGGCAGCTTTCCACACACTGCGCGCAGAAGGTGCAGCGGTCGACGTGATAGCGAAAAACGAAACGCTTGGCCTTCTTGTCGAGCGTGATGACCTCGATCGCCTCGGCCGGGCAGTCTTTGGCGCACAGGCCGCAGCCCGTGCAGGTTTCGCGGTTCCACACCAGATGCCCGCGCAGCCGGTCGGGCGCTTCCTGGCGCACGAACGGGTAACGCTGGGTCACGGGTTTCTTCGTCAGCCCGTGAAGCGCATCCCGCCACATCGTCATCAGCTTCATGCCACCAAGCCCTCCCAAGCAATCAATACGAGAAACTGCACGAGGCCCAGGATCGCGCCGTAGCGCCACCACAGGCCAACCGTCTGGTCGATCCGCAGGCGCGCCAGCAGCGATTGCAGCCCTGCCAGCACCACCAGCAGCAGGAGCGTCTTGACGAAGAAGGCGATCGGGTTTGCCACGCCACCCAGGTACAGCGCCGAGACGAGCGTCAGCCCGACGATTAGTTCGACGCCCTTGCCCAGGTGGAACAGCGCCAGCCCGCGCCCGCTGTATTCGGTCAGCGGACCGGCCACGATCTCGGTCTCTGCTTCGGGCGCGTCGAACGGCGGCAATTCCAGCTTGCCCATCAGCCCGATCAGCGCCACGATGAAGCCGATCGGCTGCGCCAAAACCAGCCAGTGATCCTCAGCGTACGCCGCGATCTCGCTGATCTGCCAGCTTCCGGCCGCCAGCGCGGGGCCGAGCAGCGCCAGCAGGAACGGCGCCTCGTACGAGAACATCTGCGTCAGCGTGCGCGTCGCGCCGACCAGCGAGAAGCGGTTGAGCGTGTTGGCGCCCGCCAGGCCGGTGCACATCGTCAGCAGGCTGAGCAGGTAGATCGTGACGATCAGGTCGCCCGCGAAGCTGAACGACGGCGCCAGCCCGAAGACCGGCACGTACAGCACCGCAGTCAGCGCACCGGACAGCGCAATCACCGGCAGCGCGACGAACAGCCCGCGATGCACGCCCTGCGGGATGACCTCTTCCTTCGCCAGCAGCTTGAGGTTGTCGGCCAGCGGCTGGAACCAGCGCGGCCCGATGCGGTTCTGGAAGCGGGCGACCAGCTTGCGGTCGGCCCATTCGTACGCCATCCCCGCCAGCAGAATGACCAGCCCGCCGGGGAAGAACAGCAGCGCAATCAGCGCGGTTATCGTGCTCATCGGTACCACTCTATCCCATACTGCCGAAGCTGCTCCCACGTCCACGACTGCCGCTCGCCGTTGCGGCGCACGACGGTCATACGGTCGTTGCAGGAGAAGCACGGATCGATTCCGGCCAGGATCATCGGCATGTCCGCGAGCTGGTGCCCCACCGCCGTCACCACCACCGACGCCATGTTCGGCAGGGTAGGCGTGCGGACCTTCACGCGTTCGGCCATGTCAGTGCCGTTGCTTTTGATGAAGTAGAACAATTCACCACGCGGCGCCTCGATTCGGCTGATCGTCTCCGCCGGCTTGATGCGGCGCGGGATGCGGGTCGTCAGGTCGCCTTCCGGCAGGTTCGCCAGCAGCGCGCGGATCACGCGATAGCTCTCGAACAGCTCGCGCACGCGCACCTTAAAGCGCGCTTCGAGGTCGCCCGCCTCTTCCACGATCAGCTCAACCGGGAACTCTTTGTAAAGCAGGTAGGGCGCGTCGATGCGGATGTCGCGCGGGACGCCCGACGCACGCGCCGTCGGCCCGACCACGCCGAGCCGCTCAGCTTCGTCGCGCGTCATCACGCCGATGCCACGCGTGCGCCGCAGGAACAGTGCATCGTTCGAGACGACGTCCAGGTAATGCCGGGTGCGCTCCTCAAGGAACTCCAGCCCTGCCAGGATCGCGTCGATCTGCTCCGGCCCGATGTCGCACTTCACGCCGCCGAGCACGTTCGCCGAGTAGTTGACGCGGTTGCCGGTGATGCCTTCGAGCAGGTTCATCACCGTCTCGCGGTCGCGCCACGAGTACATGAACAGCGTGTCGAACCCGGCCTCGTGCGCGGCCACGCCGATCCACAGCATGTGGCTGTGGATGCGCTCTAGCTCCGCCACGATCTGCCGGATCGCCTGGGCGCGCGGCGGTGCTTCGACGCCCGCTAGCTTTTCCACCCCCAGGCAGAACGCCGTCGCGTGGACGTGCGAGCAGATGCCGCAGATGCGCTCGACTAGGTATTCCGCCTGCACAAAGTTGCGCGTCTCGGCGCCTTTTTCGATGCCGCGATGCACATAGCCCAGGCGCACGCTGGCGGCGGTCACGACCTCGCCATCGACGTCAAACTCGAAGTGCCCCGGCTCTTTCAGCGCCGGGTGTTGCGGGCCGATTGGAATGATGAATTTCTCGGTTGCCATCGTCTACTCCCCGGCCTGCCCGTCTAACTGTTCCATCGAAAAGTCTTTGCGCAGCGGATATACGCCGTCGGGCCAGTCTTCCGGCAGGAAAAGCTTGTCGGTGTTGGGCGTGCCCTCACAGACGACGCCAAACATTTCCATCAACTCGCGCTCGAAAAAGCTGACCGAGGGGATCACGCTCACCAGCGAGGGAACTTTCGCGTCCTCACGCGGGACGCGCACGCGGAACGTTACGATCGCCGCGCCGCACGCGAAGTGATACAACACTTCCAGCCGCCCGTCGTCCGGGCCGAGGTCCAGACCGGTGATCGCGGTCAGATAGCCCCAGCGCGCGTCCATCAGCGCGCTCGCTGCGGCGATCAGGTCTTCGGGCGCGATCACAACGTCCACGCGGCCTGGCTCCGGCTCGGCGCTTTCCTGCGTCCACGTTGCCAGAAGCTCGGTTGCCGTCTGCAAACAGGTTTCAGTGCTCATGTCGCGCTCGCTTCTTCTTCAGTCTCTTGAGCCTCCGCCGCGACCGGATCGGCCACTGGTTCTCCTATCACGATCGGCTCAGTCGAAATATCGTGGCCTTGCAGCTTTGCCAGCAGCTTGACCACGCCGTCGATAATCGCTTCCGGGCGCGGCGGGCAGCCGGGGACGTACGCATCGACCGGGATGACCTGGTCGATGCCGCCCATGATGTTGTAGCAGCCGCGAAACGCCCCGCCCGACAGGGCGCACGATCCCACCGCGATGACGAACTTCGGCTCGGGCATCTGCTCGTAGATGCGGACCAGCCGGTCGCGCGCCTGGCGTGTCACCGGGCCGGTGCA
>CBINGT010000137.1:0-8419 GCA_966250245.1 uncultured Anaerolineae bacterium | reverse complement strand
ACCCGCAAACGGCTAATCGCTAACCGCTCAATACACGTACTGCTCCTCAAGCTCGTCGCGCAGGCGTAAATAGCTGTCGTAGCGCTCCGGCGCGATCTCCCCGCGTTCCAGCGCCGCCCGCACACCACAATCCGGCTCGTGCGTGTGCGTGCAGTCCGGGAAGCGACACTCCGCCACGTGCGGCGCGATCTCCACGTAATACCCGTCCAGCTCGTCCGGCTCGACGTCCCACGGCGAGATCGCGCGGATGCCCGGCGTGTCCGCGATGTAGCCGCCGTTCCGCAGAGGGACCAGCTCGCTATAGCGCGTGGTATGGCGGCCCTTCGTCGTCGCCTGGCTGACCTCGCTCACCCGGCGACCGAGGTCCGGCTCAATTGCGTTGAGCAGGCTCGTCTTGCCCACGCCCGACGGCCCGGTAAACACCGAGATTTTGCCCACCAGCGCCTCGCGCAGCGCGTCCAACCCTTCACCGGTCTTCGCGCTGACATACAACACCGGATAGCCGATCCGCTCGTACACGGCGAACGTTTCAAGCGTCGGCTGGCGGTCGTCCAGCAGGTCGATCTTATTGATGCAAATGCGAATATCGGGGATCTCGGCTTTCTCGGCGGCGACGAGAAAGCGGTCGAGCATGCGCGTGTGCGGCGCGGGGTTCGCCGCCGCGAAGACGAAGATCGCCTGCTCCGGGTTAGCGATGATCACCTGCTCGCGCTCAGCGGACGTGCCAACCGCCGACGACGGCGCGACGCGTGACAGCACCCGCTCGCGCGGCGCGACCTCGACGATCACCGCGCTGACCTGGTCCGCCTCGACCGGCAGCAGTTCGATCGTCACCCGGTCGCCCAGCGCGACGAGGTCCGTTTCCTTGTATTCTTCTTTGAGCTTGCCCCGCAGTTGGGAAATGAAGGTTCCGCGATCGGTTTGAACGGTGAAGAATCCGCTTTGCGTGCGGATCACGAGCCCAGTTAGCACATCTGCCAATGCTGTTTCCCTTCAATCAACTCGTAACGTCCGAACGATTGAACAATAACGCCACGGGAGCGGTGTGCCTCATCCGTGGCGCAGGGAAACGCAGCGAAGGCGGTGCGCGTGTGCTCTCAGCGGCGTCTCTCCTGCGAACGGATGCGGCGAACGACAAAAGAACCCCGGCTTGTTGTCATCGCGCACCTCTCGATCCGGGCCAGTAACGGCCCCTTCCACGTCAGCAAGAGCCATTCCAGAATAGCACGACCTTTTGAGCGGAGTCAACACTTTCCACGCGAGGACAACGCGATTGCGGCAGGCGAAAGTTATGGCATACTACACGCAAAATTGACGTGCTCGCACAAAGGATTTTTCGATGAATAACACCCCTATCCGGATCGACGCCCTGATGCCCCCCGAAATGGCCGAGCGCGCCGAAGACGTCGGCGTGAAGAAGGTGCAGAACGACGCCATAACGACCTTCCTGCTGGCCATGCTGGCGGGCGCGTTCATCGCCCTGGGCGCGATCTTCGCGACGGTTGTGTCGGCGGGGGCCAGCGAGGCGCTGCCGTTCGGCGTGACCAAGCTGCTGAGCGGGCTGGTGTTCTGCCTGGGGCTGATCCTGGTGATCGTCGGCGGGGCGGAGCTGTTCACGGGCAACACGCTGATCGTGATCGCGTGGGCGGCGCGCAAAGTGTCGCTTGGCGCGCTGTTGCGTAACTGGAGCCTCGTCTTCGTGGGGAACTTCGTCGGCGCGCTGGGAACGGCGGCGCTGGTCTTCTTCGGGCGGCAGCACACGTTTGGCGGCGGGCTGGTCGGGCAGAACATGCTGGCGATCGCCACCGGCAAGCTCGGCTATACGTTCGTGCAGGCGGTCGCGCTCGGCATTCTGTGCAACGGGCTGGTGTGCCTCGCCGTGTGGCTGACGTTCAGCGCGCGCACGACGATCGACAAGATCGCGGCGATCATCTTCCCGATCAGCGCGTTCGTCGCGGCGGGGTTCGAGCACAGCATCGCCAACATGTATTTCATCCCGATCGGGCTGCTGCTCAAGGGGTTCGATCCGGACTGGGTCGCCGCCCACGCGCCGGAGATGGACCTCAGCCGCCTGACGTGGGGCAACTTCCTGATGGACAACCTGCTGCCGGTGACCATCGGGAACATCATCGGCGGGGCGGTGCTGGTCGCCGCGATCTACTGGTTCATCTACCGGCGCGACGCGGGCGGGGCGAGCTAGACCGGCGCCGCTTCCACCCCCACGCGCTGAAGGACGCGCATCGCCCGCAGCGTGACCCACTTGCTCGGACGGCCCATCTGCTCCACGTCGATCCACATTTTCGCGTGATAGCCGTATTCGAGCTTCCAGCGCCCCTGCGCGTCTTGCTTGGCGCGCACCAGCGCGATCGCGTCGTCCAGGCGCGGGTCGTGCGTGATGCCCGCCTCGGTCAGCGCTTCGAGGTTCAGGAGCACGTCCGTCACGTAGCCGAGCGGATAGCCGAACTTGAACCAGTTCGGGCTGATTTTCCCCTCATTGGGATAGTCTGCGCGCGCCACGTCATAGCGTAGCAGGAAGTCGACCGTCGCCTGGACAGCCGCTTCAACTGCTGGCGTGCGCCCTTCCGGCGGGACGGCATTCAGCGCCCACAGCACGCGCACCGCGCCCCACCCGCACGGCAAGCCCCCGTTTATCGCGCAAGGAAAGCCGGGGCCCTGCAAGCCGGACTTGCGGTAATCGTCGTATCCATCGCCGGTCACCGAGCGGGCAAGCGCCTCGACGGCCCGCGCGAGCCGCTCGTCGCCCCACGCGCCGAGGTCGAGCATCGCCCGCACCAGATTGCCCCACAGGCAGTGATACGCGTCGCTCGGCGTGCCATTGCTCGAAAACGCGCCCGCTTTCGTCAGCGCGTGATCCAGCAGGTGCTCGATGCCCCGGCGCACGCGCGGATCGCGCCCGTCCGCGCCCAACTGCGCCAGGAACAGGACTGACCACACGGTGCTGCGATACTTCGGTCCATAGCCCGGCCCCGGCTGGACCCAATAGCCTTCGGGCGCTTGCGCGGCGAGGATCGCGGGCACCGGGCCGGTCCGCATGACCTCGGCCTGCGCGGCGACCACGTCCGGATCGTCTGTCGGGCGTCCGAGCAGGTCGCGCAGGGCGAAATAGCGCACGCCCGGATTGGTGGGATCGGGCTCCAGCAGCCAGTCGAGCGGGGGAGTGTGCTCGTCGTGTGCGCGCATCATCTCGGCCCTCCAATCAGCTCAAATGTTCTATAGTTTTATGATACCACAGGTTTTAGTTGGCGTGGGGAATAAAAAACGCGCACCCTTTCGAGTGCGCGCTGGTGCAACGCGAATCTGACCGCCGCTTCAAACTGTTAAGCTCGCTGGCGGAGATGGCTCTTTCCGCATGTTCACCGACAAATGTTCTCACACGGTACGCCATCATTGTTATTGTCACGCTGCCTACAACCACACACTTGAAGCTGGTAGTAGGCTTCCTCGCATGAAACCATTTGATTGCATGTTTTGCTGCAATCACACACGAAGGGTAGCTCCGCTGGCTGCGTTGGTTGCACCGGTTGAGCGGGCTGCGCTGGTTCCGTAGGCTGTGCGGGTGCACCTGGTTGTGCAGGCTGAGCAGGCGCCGCCGGTTCCACGGGCTGAACGGGTGCCGCTGGCGCAACAGGAGCGGCACGCATCGGTAGATTGCTCACGGTACCACGTACCGTAACGACCCACACCGCAACCCATTTTCCATCACCTAAATAAAGCCAATCGCCATTTCGTCCTTCTGCGCGGACCGTTTCACCAGCAGACAGCGTTCCAACGACCGGATAATTCGTGCCAGGGCCACTACGCAGATTGACGTTGCTCGTACCCATTACCGTCACACCAGTGGCGGTTGTCGATGATCGAGTAGGACGCGGGGTTGATGTTCGGCCTGGTACAAGCGTCAAAGTTGGTCGCAACGTAGCAGTTGCCGTGGGACTCGAAGTGAATATCGAAGTAGGCGTAAAGGTTTCAGTCGGTTCCGGCGTATTCGACGGTGTGTAAGTCAATGTCGGTTCTGGCGTGTCCGACGGAGTGAGCGTTGCAGTAGGTTCCGGCGAGTTGGACGGGGTTATTGTCATTGTTGGCGTGAGTGTAGCTGTCGGTGTGTCCGTCACCGTTGGAGTGCTTGAAGGAGTTAAGGCCAACACCGTAGCTGTGGCTTCTTCGAACAACGCCTCTGCGGTACGCGTCGCGTTCGGATTCGGGATAAGACCAAGCGATTGACCAATAGACCCAATGACGCCGCAAATCATACAGGCAGCGAACAAAGCAATTAAGGACAAACAGCCTCGCGTCCGTCGCCCGCCGGCTCGCCACAAACGAATAAACAGACGCATTGTAGCCCCTCACTGACCACCACATCTAAGTCTTCTTGCTTTACCTTAGCTCACTTTATCCGTATGAGCAGTTAAAAACGCATATAGATGCTGGGTTTAGCTGTAAATGGCACAAGTGATGAGCGGAATTTCCGGCTAACAGCCACACAGCAGGCGTGCATCCTTCCGGCTGTCCCTTTGGCATTCACGTGCCTAAGTCTCCGTTATCGAACAAATCCATGCTATGCTGGGTGAAAATGTTTTAGGCTGGATCAGACGCGCAAAAAGGGGGCAGAAATGTACGTCTTATTGGCTGCCGTGGGTCTTGTTGGTGCGGTCGTGTTTGGTGTTCTATTCTTAGGGGCCGACTCCGCACCCAAAGAAACCGTCGCAGCAACTGCAGCGAGTGCCGCACTTCTCTTCGCTGCTACAATGATGTTGGGGCATCTTGCAAAGCTTCTGAACGAGCAGAAAGATGAGCTTCAACAACAGGCGGAGCAGCTTCGGCGCCAAACGGAGTATCTCCGATGGATGCAGGAAACGGCAGAGAGACTTATTACAGCCTACATTGACAGCCGAACACCACCAAGTCAATCAAGTAGCAGGGCGCCTTCTCAGACCCAATCTATACGCGAATAGAGCGAGACAAGTTGAGTCCAAAACAAAAAGCGCGCACCCTTCCGAGTGCGCGCTTCTGTCTGAGCGGGCGACGGGATTCGAACCCGTGACCTTCTCCTTGGCAAGGAGACGTTCTACCCCTGAACCACGCCCGCATGGTTCAACTGTGCGATAGTATAGCCCATCGAGTCCGATTTGACAAGAGGAAATTGACTCGTCGGGCGACTTTTTCTCCGCTTGACACGCGCGCCCTACGCTGCTAAATGCTGAGTATCCCGCCACCATCCGAAAGGAGACACCGATGGACCAAAAACCCGGTGGAGCACGCGGCATCAGCGAGGAAGCGATCCAGATGAAGACCGGCCGCTCGTCCGAGGAATGGTACGCCCTGCTCGACCAGTGGGGCGCGCCGGACAAGGGCCACACGGCGATCGCGCGCTATCTGGAGCAGGAGCTCGGCGTCAGCCCGTGGTGGGCGCAGACGCTCACCGTGCGCTACGAGTACGCGCGCGGCTTGCGGCAGGAACTCACCATGCCGGACGAGCTACGCGACGCCCTGGCACAGAATCCGGCGGCGCAGGCGGCGTTCGACCGGCTGTCGCGCTCCCACCAGCGCGAGCACATGGAGCACGTGGCGACTGCCAAGAAGCCGGAAACCCGCGCCCGCCGCGTCGAGCAGACGATCCAGCGGCTGCTTCAGGGCTGAGGCGGCAGCTCCCCGCGCGCGGCGAGCGTGTCCAGCACGGAGCGCGCCCAGCGGTTGATGCGCGTCGGGTAGTCTTCCTCGGGGTGGAGCGCCACGTCCCGCACGGTGATCGGCCAGTCGATCGCGCGCGACGGGCGGTCTGCCGGGCGCAAAACCGGCGCTTTCTGCGGCTGGTCCAGCCCGAAAAGCGACCTGGCGATGCGCCGTAGGTGATGCGGCGGGGGGCTGTCTTCGAGCGCGATCCGCAACAACTCGATCGCCTGCGGGCGCACTTCGTCCGAGTAGCGGTCGTGCGTCAGCATGAAGCTCGCAACCATCTGGGGATGCACCGGGCCGTTATGCTCCATGTCGGCGTGTTCTTCGAACAGCAGGCTTTCGAAGAACGCCTGGCACGATTCGCCAGGCTGAAGCTCAGCGCCGCACTCAGGGCATTTTGTAGTCATGGGCACCTCGCGGACTCTCACAAACGGGGCCGCAAGGATACCCCAGGCGACAGGTTTGCGTCTAGAGCGAGCCGGTCACCGCGAAGTAGATCAGCAGGAAAACGCCGCCGGACATGCACAGCAGCCCCATCAAATCCTGCTGGCGCTCCCATTGCTCGGTGCGGTGAACCGGGCGGTTCAACCGTTCCCAGAGCAGCGCCGCGTCCCACCACCAAAAATCTTTGTGATAAATGTGGCTATAGCCGTAGGCCATCAACAGCAGAGCGGCAATCACGAGCATGAATGTGTCCCTCGACGGATTGGATCAGGTGTGATGGTCGATGGTTGGTCCCACTAGCATACCGAAAACCGGCTGCTTTGTGAATGAAGAACGTATGAAAACGTAAGTGTCGCAATTGTAGAGTAAGCGCGCGCCGCAATAAATTGACATCAGACCCCAAAAAAAGAGGCGGAACATCACGTCCCGCCTCTCTCAGTTCAGGGATGGCGCGCGTCAGGCCGGGATGTACTCCGCGGCGCTGAACACCAGCCGGTCGCCTTCCGGCGCCACATCGACGTACACGGACTCGCCTTCCTGCACGCGCCCCTCAAGGATCGCCAGCGCCAGAGGGTCCTGAAGCTCCCGCTGGATGGCGCGCTTCAGCGGCCGCGCCCCGTAGACCGGGTCGAATCCAGCATCCGCCAGAGAGTCCCGCGCCGCGTCGCTCAGTTCCAGCGAGATGCCGCGCTCGCGCAGCAGTTCGGCCAGGCCGCGAAGCTGGATGCCGACGATCTGTCGCAGATGGTCGCGCGTCAGGCTGTGGAACAGGATCACCTCGTCGATCCGGTTCAGGAACTCCGGCCGGAAGGTGCGGTCCAGCTCTACCAACACCGCCTGCCGGATGTCGCCCGCGTTGCGCTCGTTCATCTCCTTGATCAGGTGGCTGCCGACGTTGCTGGTCATGATGATCACGGTGTTCTTGAAGTCAACCGTCCGCCCGTGGCCGTCCGTCAAGCGCCCCTCGTCCAGCAGTTGCAGGAACAGGTTGAAGACTTCGGTGTGCGCCTTCTCGATCTCGTCAAACAGCACGACCGCATACGGGCGGCGGCGGATCGCTTCGGTGAGCTGGCCGCCCTCGTCATAGCCGACGTAGCCGGGCGGCGCGCCGATCAACCGGCTGACCGTGTGGCGCTCCTGATACTCGCTCATGTCAATGCGGACCATCGCGTCCTGGTCGTCAAACAGGAATTCGGCCAGGGCGCGGGCAAGCTCGGTCTTCCCGACGCCGGTCGGCCCCAGGAACAGGAACGTACCCATCGGGCGGTTCGGATCTTGCAGACCGGCCCGGCTGCGGCGCACGGCGTTCGCCACCGCGCGGATCGCTTCATCCTGCCCGACGACGCGCTGGTGCAGCCGCTCTTCCATGCGGAGCAGCTTCTCGACCTCACCTTCCAGCAGGCGCGAAACGGGGATGCCCGTCCACCGGCTGACCACCGCCGCGATCTCGTCCGCGTCCACCTCTTCCTTGAGCATGGCGCCATCCGCCTGAAGCTCGCTGAGGCGCGCTTCGTTGTCGGCAAGCTGCTTCTCCAGCTCAGGAAGCTGCCCGTAACGCAGACGCGCGGCGGTTTCGAGATCGTTGCGGCGCTCGGCCTGTTCGAGCTTGACGCGCACCTCGTCAATCTCGGCCTTCGTCTGGCGGATGCGCTGGATCGCCTCTTTCTCCTGCTGCCAGCGCGCTTGCAGGGCGTGCGAGGTTTCGCGCAGGTTCGCCAGCTCGCCTTCGAGCGCCTTCAGACGCTCCTTCGACGCCTTGTCGCGCTCCTGCTTGAGCGCCTCACGCTCGATCTCAAGCTGCATGATCTGGCGATCGACGTCGTCCAGCGCCTGCGGCTTCGAGTCGATCTCCATCTTCAGGCGCGACGCCGCCTCGTCGATCAGGTCGATGGCCTTGTCAGGAAGCTGGCGGTCGCTGATGTAGCGATGGCTCAGCACCGCCGCCGCGATCACGGCGCCGTCCTGAATCCGCACGCCATGATGCACCTCGTAACGCTCTTTCAGCCCGCGCAGGATGCTGATCGTGTCTTCGACGGACGGCTCGTCCACAAACACCGGCTGGAAGCGGCGTTCGAGCGCGGCGTCCTTCTCGATGTACTGGCGATATTCGTCCAGCGTGGTCGCGCCGATGGCGTGAAGCTCGCCGCGCGCCAGCATCGGTTTGAGCATGTTGCTGGCATCCATCGAGCCTTCCGCCCGCCCCGCGCCGACGATGGTGTGCAGCTCATCCAGGAACAGGATAATCTGCCCCTGTGCGTCGCTGACTTCCTTCAGTACGGCCTTG
>CBINGT010000136.1:0-8451 GCA_966250245.1 uncultured Anaerolineae bacterium | reverse complement strand
ACGATTTTGACGAGATCGACAAAGCGCTACCGGATACGTCCGCCAGCGACGATGATGAGATCGAGTACGTGGATTTCGACGATCCGTAAGCCTTGCTATGCTTTGCGCGCCGTTGTCGCGCCGTCCGGCTGATCGTGCGGAGCGCGCCGGTTGAGCCACGCCACGCCGATTGCCACGATTGCAGCCATCACGATCATCGCGATCAGCTTGAAGACACGGCTGGCGGTCACCAGCGCAATTCCTCCGAACAGCGCGCAGAAAATGTAATAGCCAAAGACGATCTGCCGCTGCGAGAGGCCCGCATCCAGCAAGCGATAATGCACGTGCCCGCGATCGCCCCACACGGGAACCCCGCCCGAGCGCAGGCGCCGCAGGATTTGCCACGCCACGTCGAGCAGCGGCAGGCCCATCACCAGCAGAACGGTCGCCATCTTCGCGCCGCCGATGATGCTCAGCACGCCAACCGTAAAGCCAAGAAACAGCGCGCCGTTGCTCCCCATAAACACCCGCGCCGGGTGGAAATTGTATGGCAGGAAGCCCAGCGTCGCGCCGAGCAGCGCCAGCGGCAGCAAGCTGACGCTCGTCTGGTTGAGTTGAAATGCCGCGTGCAGAAACATGATCAGTGACGCGACCGCGCACACGCCTGCCGCCAGCCCGTCCAGCCCGTCCAGCCAGTTGACGGTGTTCATCATCAGTCCCAGCCAAAACAGGCTGATCGTCACGGTGACGACGTACGGCCATTCAGGCGTGCGCTCGCCCGTAAACGGGTTGTTGAACTGCTCGATGAAGATCAGGAATGCGACCGCGATGGCCGCCGCGATCAATTGCGCGATGTACTGGGGCAGCGGCCCGAACTCTCGCCGGTCGTCCAGAATCCCAAACAGCCAGATGAACGCGCCGCCGAGCAGCATCCCGGTCAGGCGGATGATCTCCTTCTCGTCCGTGCGCTCGACCGGCAAAAACTGCGCCACGATCACCGCCAGGACGAACGCAACGAACATCGCCATCCCGCCGAACTTCGAGGTTGGACGCGGATGCTTGTGCCGGTCGCGCGGAACATCGACAATCCCCAGTTTCATGCCGAACCGGCGTGCAAGGGGCGTCAGCAAATATGACGCCCCGAACGCCAGCCCGAACACGATAGCGAACGAGATCCAGTGCTCGGCGGGCACATCACCCATGATGCAAATCTCTTTCCACGTGCCCGCAGCCAGCCCGCAGGCGAACAAAGTCTCTATCGATCAAATCAACTTGCCACACAACCGCTACCCCGTCCCAAACTGGCGGTCACCGGCGTCGCCCAGGCCGGGCACGATAAAGCCGCGCTCGTTCAGGTGATCGTCAATCGCCGCCAGATGGATCGGCAGATCGGGGTGCGCGGTGGCGAGTGTCTCAATACCTTCCGGCGCGGCGATCAGCCCGACGTACTTGATGCGCGAGACGCCCCACTCCTTCAGCACCTGCACGGCGGCCGTCGCCGAACCGCCCGTCGCCAGCATCGGGTCGAGCACTAGGCAAAGCTGGACGGTCGGCTCGACCGGCAGCTTGTTGTAGTACGACACCGGGCGCAACGTCTTCTCGTCGCGGTAAATGCCGAGATGCCACACTTGCGCGCCGGGGATCATCTCGTGGATGCCGTCGACCATGCCCAGGCCCGCGCGCAGAATGGGCACCAGCCCGATTTCTTCTTCCAGCTTATAACCGCGCGCCATCGCCAGCGGCGTTTCGACGGTCGTTTCACTCAGGCGAAGATCGGCGGTCGCCTCGTATCCAAGTAGCATCGCCAGTTCGCGGATCAGCTCGCGGAATTTTTTGTGCTCCGTCGCCGCCCGGCGCAGCAGAGTCAGCTTGTGCTGGACCAGCGGATGCTGAGAGACGTGCACAGACATCAGGGGTTTTCTCCTTCGGGAATGCAGCGCTGGCCCGATTGTAGCGTGACCGATTACGCTGTCAACGCAGCGCCGGGAAGCTTTGTTTTCTACGTGCCGCCTGGGTATACTCTCACACACCTGTTCGACGCACAGGAGCACACCATGACCGACCAGGATCGCCTCGTGAGCGCCGGAAAGCGCCCCGAAGATCGCCTCGATAACGCTCTGCGCCCCACCCGCCTGGACGAGATGACCGGGCAGGGACGGATCGTGGAAAACTTGCGCATCTTGATCGAAGCGGCGAAAGGGCGCGGCGAGGCGCTCGATCACGTCCTGCTCTACGGCCCGCCCGGCCTCGGCAAGACGACCTTCGCGCATGTGATCGCCAACGAGATGGGCGTCAACATCCGCATCACCGCCGGGCCGTCGATCGAGCGCGCCGGGGACTTAGCGGCGATCCTGACGCACATGCGCAAGGGCGACATCCTGTTTATCGACGAGATCCACCGCCTGGGCCGGGCAGTCGAAGAAGTGCTCTATCCCGCGATGGAAGACTTTGCGCTCGACATCGTGATCGGCAAGGGACCGTCCGCCAAGAACGTACGGCTCGACCTGCCGCACTTCACCGTCATCGGCGCGACGACCCGCCTCGCCCTTTTGACCGCGCCGCTCCGCTCGCGCTTTGGCGCAGTCTACCGGCTCGACTTCTACGACATCGAAGCGATCGCCCAGATCATCGCGCGTGCCGCCGATCTGCTCCAGGTGCCGATCGACGAAGCCGGCCTGCGTGAGATCGCGACGCGCGCACGCGGCACGCCGCGTATCGCGCTACGTCTGCTCAAGCGCGTGCGAGACTTCGCCCAGGTGCGTGCCGACGGAAAAATCACTGCCGAGGTCGCCGCCGAAGCGCTCGACTTGCTGGAGATCGATCCGCTCGGGCTGGACGACATCGACCGCCGCGTGCTGTTCTCAATCATCGAAAAGTTCGAAGGCGGGCCCGTCGGGCTGGACACGATCGCCGCGTCGATCAGCGAAGAGTCCGATACGATTATGGACGTCTACGAGCCATACCTGCTCCAGCTTGGCTTCATCGCCCGCACGCCGCGCGGACGGGTTGCGACGAAGCAGGCTTACGACTATTTTGGCGTGCCGCACCCGCATCACCTGGCGTACCAGGAACCGCTATTCCAGACAGAAGACGACGAGTAGCTGCATATGGACATGAACTCGGTCGGCCGCCTGTTGTTGGTCGGCGGCGTGATCATGATGATCGCGGGCGCGCTGTTCCTGCTGCTTGGCCGGATACCAGGGCTGCGCCTGGGCGAGCTGCCAGGCGACATCCGCATCGAGCGCCCCGGCTTTTCTTGCTTCTTCCCGCTGGCGACGATGGTCATCCTCAGCCTGCTGCTGACGCTGGCGCTGAACATTTTGGTCCGCCTCATCAATCGCTGAACGCTACCGCTATGCACCTTTCCGACTTCGACTATGATCTGCCGCCGGAACGGATCGCGCAGCACCCGGTCGAGCCGCGCGACGCCTCGCGCCTGCTGGTGTTGCACCGGGATACCGGCGAAATCGAGCACCGCCAGTTCCGCGACCTGCGCGAGTATCTTACGCCGGGCGACGTGCTGGTGCTCAACCAGACGCGCGTCATCCCTGCCCGCCTGCACGCGCGGAAAACCCCTTCGGGCGGCGCCGCCGAGATTCTGCTGCTCCGCCAGATGGACGAGCGCCGCTGGCTGGTGGCGGTTGGCGGCAAGCGCATCCGCCCCGGCACGCAGCTTGCCATTGACCGCGCAGACGGGGCCAACCTGATCGCGACTGTGATCGAGGAACGGGACGAGAACCAGCGCGTGGTGGAGTTCGACCGGCCCATCAATCCCTACCTACGCGAAATCGGGGAAACGCCGCTGCCGCCGTACATCACCGAGCCGCTGGACGACCCCGAACGCTACCAGACGGTCTTCGCGCGCTACGAAGGGTCAGCCGCCGCGCCGACCGCCGGGCTGCACTTCACCGGCGAATACCTGATCGAGCTTCAGCGCGCCGGGATCCAGTTCGCCTATTGCACGCTGCACATCGGGCTGGACACCTTCGCCCCGGTGCGCGAGGAAAACATCGCAGAGCACCGCATCCACACCGAACGCGCCATCCTGCCGCCAGAAGACGCCGAGATCATTAATCAGGCGCGGCTGCGCGGGAACCGCATCGTTGCCGTCGGCACGACCGCCGTCCGCACGCTTGAAACTGCCGCGATCCGCTCGCTGGCGTACGGCTCGCCCGCCAACGACCCCACCAGCGTCACGCGCACGTTACAGCACTTCCCCGCCGACGCCTGCCCCTGGCGGCCGGTGATCGCGATTGACGAGGATACCGACCTGTTCATTACACCAGGTTTCACCTTCCGCGCGGTGGACGTCATGCTAACGAACTTCCACCTGCCGCGCTCCACCCTGCTGATGCTGGTCAGCGCCTTCGCCGGGCGAGAGCGCATCCTCGCCGCCTACCGGGAAGCAATCGAGCGTGGCTATCGCTTCTACAGCCTGGGCGACGCGTGTCTGCTTTTGTAGCGGTCAGCGATCAGCAGTTAGCGGTTAGCGATTAGCAATTGCAAGAGGCTATACGCGTAGGTCACGGCCTCAAGCGCAGCTCTTGGCTGTTTCTCGCTGTTCTTCGCTGCTCTTAGCTGTCTCTCGCCGCATCTAGTGTTACAATGGGCGGGCATGACGCCTGCGCCCGCGCGCTTTTCAGGAGAGATTTATGGACCCGTCTCTGACTATCCCGCTGGACCATTATCGCGAAGCTGCCGACGCCGTGCGCCAGCGCACCCGTCAGCAACCCACCGTCGGCCTGATCCTCGGCTCCGGCCTGGGGTCGCTGGTGGATGAGATCACCAATGCAGACGTGATCCCCTACGCCGACATTCCGCACTGGCCGCGCTCGACCGTGCTGGGGCACGCCGGGCGGCTGGTAATCGGCGAGCTTGAGGGGCGCACGGTGCTGGCGATGCAGGGCCGCTCGCACTTCTACGAAGGCTATTCGATGGCCGAAGTGACGCTGCCCGTTCGCGTGATGCGCCTGCTGGGAATCGATACGCTGATTGTCACCAACGCCGCCGGGGGATTGAACCCGAACTTCCAGGCGGGTGATATTATGGTGATCGAGGATCACATTAACATCCTCGCGATGGCTGGGCACAGCCCGCTACGCGGCCCGAACCTGCCAGAATTTGGCCCGCGCTTCTCGATTAACACGCGCGCCTACAACCCGACGCTGCGCCAGCTTGCGCATCGCGTCGCGCAGGAGAAGGGCATCGCCCTGCGCGAAGGGGTCTACGTGGCGCTGGCCGGACCGGCCTTCGAGACGCCCGCCGAAGTGCGGATGCTCCGCGCGTGGGGTGGCGACTCGGTCGGCATGTCCACCGCGCACGAAGTCACCGTCGCCTATCACGCCGGGATGCGCGTGCTCGGCTTCTCGAGCATCACGAACCTGTCGCTGGACTCGACCGAAGCGCGCGAGGAAGTCAGTCACGAAGACGTGCTGCGGCTCGGGCAGGAGATCGTGCCGAAACTCGCGGCGGTGCTACGCGGGGTTCTTGCCGAGCTGCCGCCCTACGACCCATCAGAAGTGGAAAACCAACCGGAAGTATGACAAGTCTGGTCTTCTTTATCGAGAGCATCTCCACCGGCCTGTATATCATCGGCGCCGGGGGTTTGCTGTGGATGGCGTACCGCTTCCTGCGCGCGCGGCGCGAGCTGGCGATCGCGCAGTTCAAGCTGGAACGCGAGCATGCTCTCGTCCGCCGCGCGAGCGCGATCACAATCGGCGGCTTGCTGGTGGAGTTCCTGATAGCAGTGTGGGCGATCAGCACGCTGGTCGCCCCTACCCTGCGCGAAATCCGCGTGGGGGATGGCGAAGCAAACG
Source organism: uncultured Anaerolineae bacterium (assembly GCA_966250245.1). Taxonomy (GTDB): domain Bacteria; phylum Chloroflexota; class Anaerolineae; order Aggregatilineales; family Aggregatilineaceae; genus DYGX01. The sequence goes on along the minus strand of CBINGT010000136.1, from coordinate 2,656 downwards.
CTGGCGCGCCGCGCGCCTTTATTACCAGCACACCCGTCGCCAACGCGCCGGTTAACCTGAACGTCAACCCGCTGGAACAACAGGGTGACCAGATCTTTTCGACGCCGCCGCCCACCGCAACGCCCGTTGGGACGATCATCCCTGACATGCCCGCCGCGGTCGGCTGCCCGGAAGACGCTGCGTGGATTCACATCCCTGGCAACGGGCAACTGGTGTTCGAGGCGACGACCGTCTGGGGCACGGCCAGCATCAGCAACTTTTCGTTTTACCGTTTTGAGATCAAGCGCGCCGAGCCAGGGTCGGAGTTCGCGCCCATCGGGGAATATACCGAGCCAGTGGTCAACGGCCCGCTGGGCGACCTGCTGCCGCTCAACTTTGAGCGCGGCGATTATCGCTTCCGCCTAACGGTGTTTGACAACACGCAGACCCTCGTCGCGCTGTGCGAGATCTCGATCCGCATCTCGGACCCGCCGCCCACGCCAACGCCACTCGCCCCGGCTGGGCAGGTCGTCTCGCCCACACCGACGATCGAGGGCGTCGAAGGACTGGAGTAAGCGCGCCTATCCCAGCCCGGCGAGATACCGCGCCCGCTGGTACTGCTCCGGCGTGTCGATGTCCATCAGGATGCTGTCGCTATTGACCTTCACCAGCGCCAGCGAGTCCGGCGTCTGACGGATGACATCACGCGGGGCGCCTGTTTCCAGCGCGAGCAAGTCCGGCCAGTGTCGCCGGTCGAACAGCACCGGATGCCCGCGCTCGCCACGATAGACCGGCGCGACAATCGTCCCGCGCCCCTCGGCGTACGCCGCCAGCACCTGCCCGACGACGCGTCCATTCAACGTAGGCTGATCCCCGAGCACGACCAGCGCGCCGGATGTCGTTTCTGGCAGCGCGCCCAGCCCCACCTGCAGCGAGGAAATCATCTCCCGGCTCGCATAGTCCGGATTGTCCGCGAACGTCACCGGTAGATGCGCCAGCGCGCGGCGCACGTCGTCGCCCTGATGCCCGGTCACGACCACGATCTCCGAGAAGCGGAATGACAGCAGCCGCCGCACGATCGTCTCGATCACAGTCTGGCCGTCTGCCCACGGCAGCAGCGGCTTGGAGCGCCCCATCCGCACCGATTGCCCTGCCGCCAGCACGACCGCTGCGACCCGGTGTTGGACCTCGTGGATCGGGTCGTTTGGAGACTGGACCGCGCCCAGCGCGACCGCCTCGACCCGCATCGAGCGCAGCATGATCTGAGCGACCAGCCGCGCCCGCGCGCGCTCGTGCCCGTTCAGCGGGACCTTGTTCAACAGCCCGACAACTCGCGCCGACTCCGGCACGCGCCGCAGCCCCAGCTCAGGATCGCGCAGCGTGAGCGCCATCCACGGCGGGAGCAGCGGCTCGCCTTCGGGGAAGCCGTAACGCTCGATGATCCGCTCGACGTTGAAAACGTGCGCCTCGTCAAGCGGTTGGCCGAGCGCATCGACCCCGCCGACCGGCACCACTAGCGACACATCGTCCGGCAACACCGGCTCGTTGGCGCGCGGCGCTTTGAGCGGCAGGCGGCGCGCCCCGTCCGCCTCGATCAGCAGCGCGTCGGAGTTGACCGCATCCATCAACCGCGAGAGGGTTTCCGGCGCCAGGCCGATGATCTTGTCGCGCTTGAGGTCTTCGTTGGCGTAGAGAAAGACGAAGCCGTGCTCGTCCAGGCACGCGCGGATCGCCGCCGGGCTGGCTCCCCCGCCGACTGCGATTGCGCACGGCACGTTTTGGATCTCGTGGCGGGCAAGACGCGTCGTCGTGGTGCCGATCACGCGCCAGCCGTCGCCGCGCAGCTCGTGAGCCAGGCGAAAGAGAGCTGACGTCTTGCCGCCAGCTCCCACAAACGCCACCATGTCGCCGCGCTGCACGCGTAATGCGTCAGCCAGTCGCATCGCGCTCCCTATCAGGTCAATGAGCGATTGCGGCTCGCGCTCAGTAGCGGGGCGATCTGCGGCGCGCTGAGCACCGCCTCAACCACCCCGCCCCCGATCGCAAGCGACTTCTCGGAAATCTCGAAGCAGTAATCGCGCTCGCCGCGCGGGTCGAGATCGCCGATCTTCATCCCGGTTGTAACAGAAACGGACGGATGGATCAACCCGCGCAACACGCCGTCAAATGGGGCGCGCAGCGGCTCCCCGCCGACCGTCGCGATGAGATCGCCCTCGCGCACGAAGTCGCCAATCGCGCAGTGCGGCTCGACGGTTCCATCGGCGGGCGCGCGCAGCACGCGATCGTTCTGCCGCCCCTGGACTACCCCCGGCCGTCCGGTGTTTGGCTCGGCGGGGCCGGACCAGATGACGCGGCCCAGCCGGTGCCCGCGATTCGTTTCGATTACGGCGTGGCAGTCCCCGCCCGCGCTAAAGCCGGGCCCCAGCGCGATCACCAGCGGCGCGTCGTCCGGGCGCGTGCCGAGGTTGCGCTTCGCCATACGCGCATCGACCACGACCGCCGGGCGTAGCGCGCGCAGGCTCTCCCCTTCCGGATCGACCAGCACGGGGATTGTCCCATCCGCCGCCAGCACCCGCGCTTCAGACGGAGTCGCCACGCGCCGCACGCTGAGGTCTTCGATCGTCAGCGCGCCGTCGAACACCGCCGACGCAATCGCAACCGCTCGCCGGATGGCGAG
>CBINGT010000135.1:0-8454 GCA_966250245.1 uncultured Anaerolineae bacterium | reverse complement strand
GCCTATGCTCTGTGGTCGAACCCGTCGTTTCGTTCTGACGCCGCACTGACCATCCTGCTGGCGCTGGTCGTGACTGGCGTGTTGCTCGCGGTCCAGCGGCTGACGCGCTACGCCAACCCGGACGCGCTCGACGACCGGGGCGATCGCTACGCCGCGTCGACGCGGGTCCAGGCGCTTGCCAGCGCAGTCGGCAGCGCGATCTGGCTGCTGTTCCCGATCATCATCTGGGTGTGGGTGACGCTCGGGCTGTGGACCGAAGCAAACTACAGAGAGATTATCGTCCCGGCGCTTGGCTATGTGGCGCTGGTCGTGCTGTTCGCCGCGATCCAGATGAAGACTGAGCCGGGCTGGCAGCGGAACCTGCTGATCATCGTGCTGGGGCTGCTCCTGGTCGGCGCGCAGATGCGCTACAACGCCACGCGCCCGCCCGCGTCGATGTTTGAGTCGAACGGCTCGGCGCCGTTCTTCATGCCGCTGATCCCGGCGTTCTTCGGCCTGCTAATAGGGCAGATGCTGTGCACCACCCTGCCGCGCCGGAACTATGCGCTGGCGGCGTGGCGCGTAGGCGTCGCCGCGTGGACCATGACGCTCGTTGCGCTGCTCGTCAAATACATGGGCTATTACGACTTCCAGAACTCGTTCGCCTTCGACCTCGCCTCGGTGATCAAGGCGCCGCTGCAAGTGCTCCTCGGCGTGTCCGATGTGTGGTATGCGGCGCTCCCGCGCGAGGTCGCGCCGGAGCAGACGCTCGCGCAGATGGAGCGTTGGGAAGTCGCGGTCAGCGCGGTGGCAGGGCTGATCGTGTGGGGAGCGGTCTGGGCGTCGCTTCTGCGGCGGCGGCGCAGCGCGGCGCTGATCGGGCTGGCCGAGCGGTTGCAAAGCGCCAGCGTCCACCTGACGATGCGCCAGCGCCGCACGCTTCTGGCGGTCGTCCTGCTGGTTCCCGCGCTCGGCCTGCGAACCTTCACCACGTTCTACCCGTTTATCCAGTCGATTTTCCTGAGCGTGCAAAAGTACAATCCGGCCTTCCCGCCACGCGAATACATCGCCCTGCGGAACTTCGAGCGCCTGTCAACCGACCTTGTGGTGCGCGAGAGCCTGGAATTCACGCTTATCTTCGTCTTCGTCTCGACCGCCTTCCAGATGCTACTGGGATTGGCGATCGCGCACCTGCTGAACGCGGAGTTCCGCCTGCGCGGGCTGGCGCGCACCGTCAGCCTGATCCCGTGGGCCGTGCCAATGGTGGTCGCGGCGCTAGGCTTCCGCTGGATGTTCGACGACCAGTTCGGCATGATCCCGGACCTTCTGCGGCGCTTCTTCGGCTATGACGAGACATGGCTGATCAACCCGGTTAACGCGCGCCTCGCGGTGGTGATGGTCAACATCTGGAAGAGCACGCCGTTCGCCGCGCTGCTATTGCTCGCGGGCCTGCAAGGCGTGTCGCTCGACCTGTATGAAGCCGCCAAGGTGGACGGAGCAAACTGGTTTGAGCAGCTTCGCTTTATCACCGTGCCGATGCTGATGCCGATCATCGTCACGACGAGCATGTTCCTGCTGGTGTGGCAGCTTGCGGTGTTCGACCTGCCCTTCGCCATGACCGGTGGCGGCCCTGGCTTCTCGACCACGGTGATCGCGCAGAAGATCTACCAGGAAATCAACTCGCTCAACTACAGCTATGCGTCGGCGCTGAGCATCGCGATGGTGATGGTCGTCTCGCTGATCGGCGGGGCGGGCGTGATCGCGCTGCGCCGCGTTGAAGTTCAGGGATAAGGGGAATCGCCATGTCGAACGCGCAACTCACTCTCGGAAGGACGGCAGAGATCCGGCCGCAGGCGTCGTGGCTGCGGCGTCACGGGCGCACGCTGGTGATTTACACCGGGTTTGTCGCCTTCCTGCTGTTCGTCGGCTTCCCGTTCTACTACATCTTCATCTCGTCGATCACGCCAAAAACCGAGCTGTTCCAGATCCCGCCGTCGTACTGGCCGAACAACCCCACGCTTGAGAACTACGCGAATATGGCGAAGTCCGTCCCGTTCCTGACATATCTGCGGAACTCGCTGATCTTCGCGATCGGCTCTGCGATCGTCTCGGTGATCGCGGCGGCGATGGCGGCCTATGCCCTGGCGCGGATCCGCTTCCGGGGCAGCAACCTCGTCTACATGCTGCTGATCATGTCGTCCGCGCTGCCGCAGATCGCGGTGCTGGTGCCCATGTTCGAGACGTTCCAGAAATTCGACCTGATCAACACGCACCAGGGCCTGATCATCTTGCAGAGCAGCCTGATGCTGCCGTTCACGATCCTGATCATGGTGTCGTTCATCATGCAGGTGCCGGTCGAGATCGAAGAAGCGGCGCTGATCTACGTGGCGAACATGGTCCAGGTGCTGACGCGCATGATCGTCCCGCTGATCAAGCCCGCGCTGGCGACCATGACCGTGATCAACTTCATCATCTCCTGGAACGAACTGCTCTACCCGCTGGTGTTCGCCCAGCGCGAAGCGACCAAGACGCTCAGCGTGGGGTTGATCGAGCTATCCACCGACGCCTCGACCTACACCCGCCCGTGGGACATGATGAGCGCGCTTAGCGTGGTGATGGTGATCCCCGTCCTGCTGCTCGTGCTCGTCGGCCAGCGCATGATCATCTCGGGCCTGTCGCGCGGCGCGGTCAAGTAGTCCGCACGCTTTTGCAGCTTCAGAGCGCACGCCTGGTCGTGCGCTTTTTGTTTGCGCTGTGCTACAATCGGGGCGAATAAATGTGATTGAGATGATAGGTTTCGTTTTTTCTCGCATCGCACGAACCTGCAATTGGAGCACAGCACCCTATGAGCACCCCTGTACCATCGTCGCACATCACCATTGAGGAGAACGTCGCACGGCTCAAGCGGTTCGCATGGCTGGAACGTGCCGCGATGCGAACGCTGGCCGGTTGGCTGCCCGGCGTGCCGGAGTGGGACGCGAAAAACGCCTTCGGCCTGCACGTCTGGGAAAGCGCCGACGCCGCGAACACGCTCCGCGCTCGCCTGCGGGAGCTACGCGCCCACCAGCCGGAGCGCGGCATCAGCCCGACGCTGCAACAACTCGCGCAAGAGCTAGATTACGCGCAGAACACCGCCGAGGTGATCGCGGGCGTCTACCTGATCGTCAAGAAGCAACTTCTCGAAGCGTACCGCACGCATCCCGATTCGACCTGGAACGAGTTCGACAACCCGACCGTCAGAGTAACCGAGAGCCTGCTGGAACGCACGGAGCAGCAGGTCGCCTGGGCGGAAGAAGCCTTCGCCGGGATTGCGGAGCGTTACCCCGGCTGGCAGGCGTGGGCGGATTACCTCGCCGCGCTGCTGGCGTCGGATGGTGGCGTAACCGGCGCGGGTGCGAAGTCCGAGCCGCTGCCCCGCCCCGCCGGGCACGACACGCTGCTTCTGCCGTGGAAAGAATGCCAGCGGGAGCCGCACTGGCCGATCTTTGACCCCGATTCCGACTTCGAGCCAGACCGCAAGGCCGATCCGGAAGCGCATCGCCTGTGGCGCTTCAAGCACTACCTCAACGAGATGACCGCAGCGGAGACGCTCGGCTCGATCCTGTGGATGACGCCCGAAATGCCGTGGGAATACCAGTACAACGTGTCGCGGCACCTGTGGGACGAGCTTCGTCACAGCCAGCTTGGGCAGATTCGCGTGCAGCAGCTTGGCCTGAAAATCGAGGAAGTGCCCCAGGTCGTGCAGATTTACAACGTCATGATGCGCCTGCCTGCGGTCGAGCAGTACGCCCTGCTGACGACGGTCATCGAGCCGAACGGCATGCCCGAGAAGCGCGCCAACCGCGAGCACTGGGAAGAGATCGAGGACGAGATCTCCGCCGCCGCCGTCGCCTACGACTGGAGCGACGAGAATTTCCACATCCGCTGGGGCCAGAAGTGGACGCCCGTTTTGCTTGAAACGTACGGCTACAAAGAAACGATGGCCGAAATGCGGGACAAAATGGAAGCGTGGCTGCTGGAGAACACGCCGGTCAAGATGCAGAAGAAAATGGCGCTGGAGCGCAGCGCTGACGAAGGCTAGTCACCTCACCTGACTCATACCAAAGCTGCATCAGGGGCGGCCGCAACGGCGTGTCGCCCCTGATTTTTTACGTTGAAACCCCCGCACAAGCTCACTTTTTTCCCCGCCGCAATACATCTAGCGTTAGAATGCAGCAGACGACGCCTCCCCGGCGCATGAGTGTTCACAGCAAAAAGTGAGTTTCCGTTATGCCTGAGATCATCGAGATTGCCGTTCCAATTGAGGAAATCGAGGCGCGCCGCGAGCGGGTCGAGAAGGCCAAACGCTTCGAGACGCCGGATCGCGTGCCGGTCATTCCAGCCATCTCGCACCGCTTCCTGGTTCCGAAAGTCGGCGTGAGCTTCCGCGATTATTACAGCGACCCCGAAACCATGCTCCGCACGCAGATCCTGTGCCAGAAGTGGCTGTTCGAAAATGTCCGCACCGACGCCTACAGCATCACCGGAGCATGGACCGGCGCGTGGACCGACTTCCAGAACACGTTTGAGGCGGGCAGCCTGGGCGTGCAGGTCGTATTCCCTGATGACGACATCCCCTGGGTTGGCCCCGGCTGGGTGAAGGACGACGCGGACCTGCGCAAGCTCGAAGCGATGGACTTCGTACACAGCGGGCTCAACGCGCGCCAGATCGAGTTTCGCCGCCGCATGATTGAGGTTGCGGACAAGTACCCGGTCCGCTTCCAGGGCGGCGAGGTGTTCTACCCCGGCGCGAACCCGTCGCTAACGCATACGTCCGACGGGCCGTTCGGCGTGGCGGGCGACGTGCGCGGCCAGGTGGAGCTATTCACCGACGTGCTGGAGCGCCCCGACTTCGTCCGCGAGTTGCTGCGCATCATCACCGACAAGCTGATCGAATGGCTGGACTTCTGCCACGAGGAAGAGGGCCTGCCCACGCCGCGCAGCCTGTCGTGGACCGACGACCTAGCGGTGTCGCTCTCGGCGCGTACCTTCCGCGAGATCGTGTTGCCAGAAGAAAAGCGCCTGCGCTTCCACTTCGACGGGTGGACCAGTCTGCACATGTGCGGCAAGGCCGATCACCTGCTCGAAATCTTCCGCGACGATCTGAAAATCCACGAGTTTCAGGGGTTCGGATACCAGGTCGATCTTGACCGCGTTGCCGAGGTTATGGGCGGGCGCGTGGTGCTGCTCGGCAATGTCAATCCGCTGCTGATCCACAGCGGCACGCCGGAGCAGGTCCGCGAGGCGACGCGCAACGTGATCGAAAAGCTGGCGCACTATCGCGGACTGATTATCCAGGACGGCAGCAACATCCCGCCCGGCACGCCGATCGAAAACATCAACGCCATGACCGAAGCCGCCGAGCTATACGGCCGCTACGAGTAGCCGCCATGACCATCCACACACACCTTCCCCCCACGCTCGACTTCCTGACGGACGAGGCGTTGGAGCGTATCGAAGCGAGTAAAGCGTTCCTGCGCAGCATGTGGGCGCTCGAAAACGACCGCCCCGGCTTTCAGATCGGCTATGTCGGCCCGCGCCTGAAGGGTGGGCGTCCGGTTCCAAGCGCGCTGTTCTCGACGGATGGGCCGGATACGGTCCGCGACCGCCTGCTCGACCCCGACAAATTCCTGCGCGCGCAGCTTGCCGAGATCGAGGGGCAGCTTGCTTTTCGCGGTGACTATGTGCCGTCGCTTTGCCCGGCGCTGGGCGTGGTCGGCATCCCGTCCGCGTTTGGCTGCGAGGTGATCTGGTGGGAGCGCGACCTGCCCGCCGTGCGCCCGGCAATCAGCGATCCCGAGGAGATCTTCGACCTGCCGCGCCCGGACGTCCGCGCCGGAGAGCTGGGGCGGATGCTCGACTACACGCGCTATTTCGTCGAGCAAACGGGCGGGTGCCTGCCGATCCGCCTGACCGACCTGCAGGGGCCGCTCGACGCCGCTGCTCTGATCGTCGGACACAACAACTTCCTGATGGCGATGCTGACCCATCCCGAGGCGATCCATCACCTGCTGCAGATGGTTACCGACCTGACGATCGAGGTCGCGCAGGCGCAGCGGGCCATCGTCGCGGAATATGGCGGCGAGTTCGTGCCGAGCCTGCACCAGCCCTGGCTGCCGGACGGGTTTGGATTCGGCGTCTCCAACGACGAGTGCGTGATGATCTCAGCCGAGATGCACGAGGAATTTCACGTCCCGTATCTCAATCAGCTCTCCGAAGTGTTCGGCGGCATCTACCATCACTCCTGCGGCAAGTGGACGCACCAGTTCAGCAGCCTGGAGAAGGTTCGCAACCTGCGCGGGCTGGAGTTCGGCGCCAGCGAAGCGCCCTACGCACCCGTGCTGGAACGCTTCGGCGGGCGGACGGTGCTCTCGTGCCGCGTCGGGCTGCACCGCGACCTGAAGTTCGACGGCATGGCCGATTTCGTGCGGCGCGTGCTGGACGCAGCGCCCACCACGCGCGGCCTGTTCATCAATGTGGACATCACCAACGGCATCGTCGGCGACGACTGGCCCGAAACAGACCTGAATGAGATTTACGGGCTGCTGGAAGTCAGCTAGAGACAGCCAAGAGCAGCAACAAGACAGCGACAGGCAGCAAAAGCGGGGCGACCGAATGGTTGCCCCGCCTGCTTTGAGCTAATCGCTAATGGCTAACCGCTGATCGCTAGCTTTCAGCTTTCCGCCACGCGCTTAAACGCGTTCCGCACGATGAACAGCAAGTCCTCGAACGCCTCGTCACTGATCGGCGCCTCGCCCTCGGCGGCGATCGCGTCGATCTCGACCACCGTCGAACCGTCTTGCAGCAGCGCATAGCGCACGCGATCGGTCTGCGCGACGTCGGCGGTGACCTGCTGGGGCGCGCGGTTTGCGTCGAGTTCCAGCCCTTGCAGGTGCCATTCGCGCAAGCGGGTCGTGGCCGCGACCTCGGCCGCATCCTCGGTCGGATGCACCTCGATCACGATATAGGCGATGGCGTCGTCCGGCCCCTCGTAGATCATCGTGACGTGACCGATGTTGAAGATCGTGTTCGAGCGCAAGCGGACCGTGTCGCGGTCATCGCGCTCCCAGTCGTTGTACTCTTCGGGGATGAAGCTGGCAAACCGGTCGGCTTGGGCGCGGGGGGTCGCTCCGCACGCGGACAGCGCCGCGCCCGCAAGCACCAATAGCACCAGCAGCCCAAGCAAGCGCAGAGTGCGCCGGGAGTTCATCGTCGCTTCCCCCTAGTGTTCGCCCAGATAGGCCGCGCGCACCATCGCATTCTGGCGCAGCGCCTCGGCCGTATCCGACAGAATAATCTTGCCCGTTTGCAGCACGTAGCCGCGATGCGCGACGGCCAGCGCCATCAGCGCGTTCTGCTCGACCAGCAGAATCGTCGTCTCGTGCCGATTTAAGTATTCGATCACGCGGAAAATGTCTCGCACCAGCAACGGCGCCAGCCCCATCGACGGCTCGTCGAGCAGCAGGACGCGCGGCCGCGCCATCAGCGCGCGCCCGATCGCCAGCATCTGCTGCTCCCCGCCGGAGAGCGTGCCGCCGAGCTGGTTCTGCCGCTCTCGCAGGCGCGGAAAGGTGTGAAACACGAATTCCAGGTCGCTCGCGATGCCATGCGGATCGGTCCGCGTATACGCGCCCATTTCCAGGTTTTCGAGCACTGTCAGCCGCTGAAAGATCTTGCGGCCCTCAGGCGACTGCACGATCCCTCGCTGAACGATCTTGTGCGGCGACAGGTAGGTAATATCCTCGTCAGCCAGCACGATGCGCCCATGCGCTGCCCGCACGATCCCGCAGATCGTGTTGAGCGTGGTGGTTTTGCCCGCGCCGTTCCCGCCGATCAGCGTGACGATCTCGCCCGCCTCGACGGTCAGCGAAATCCCTTTCAGCGCGTGAATTTTGCCGTAGTACGCGTGAATGTTGTCTACTTCAAGAAGTGCCATACGTGGTCCCCTGCCCGCGCTAGCCGCCGTCCCGGACCCCGCTCACCAACTCATCCGCCGGAGCGCCGAGGTACGCCTCGATTACCAGCGGATCGCGCTTCACGTACTCGGGCGTGCCTTCCGAAATCTTGCGCCCATAGTCCAGCACCGTCACCTGATCCGAGATCGACATCACCAGATGCATGTCGTGCTCGATCAGCAGGATGGTGAGGTCGCGCTCATCCCGCAGGCGTTGGATGAAGTCCATCGTCTCAGCCGTCTCCTGCGGGTTCATACCTGCTGTCGGCTCGTCGAGCAGCAACAGGCGCGGATCGCTCGCCAGCGCGCGGGCGATCTCCAGGCGGCGCTGGTTGCCGTACGCCAGGTTGGTCGCCAGCGTATCGGCGTAGGGCGCCAGGTCCACGAACTCCAGCAACTCGTACGCACGGACGAGCGCGGCTTCCTCTTCCTGCCGCGTCAGGGGCATGTTCAGCATCGCGCCTAACGGGCTGGCCCGTAGG
>CBINGT010000134.1:0-8541 GCA_966250245.1 uncultured Anaerolineae bacterium | reverse complement strand
TCCCCGGGCTGGGCATACCTGATGGGTCTGCCACCTGAGCTGACCGTCCCGCGCGAGGTCGAGCGGTTCCGGCGGCTTCAACAGCAGGCGCGCTACGAGCCGACCGGCCGTCTCTCGCCCAACCCGATGGACACGGTGGGCGCGGTCGCGCTGGACAGCCAGGGGAACGTTGCGGCGGCGACCTCGACTGGCGGCGTGCATTTCAAGATGCCGGGGCGGGTAGGCGATTCACCGTTGGTCGGTTGCGGCGCCTACGCCGACAACCGCGCCGGGGCGGCGGCAACCACCGGGCACGGCGAGAGCATCATGCGCGTGGTGCTGGCGAAAACCGCGACGGATGCGTGCGAGCGCGGCATGAGCGCGCAGGAAGCGGCGGAGTATGCGATCCGCGTGCTGCACGAGCGTACCGGTGGCTATGCCGGGATCGTCGTGGTGGACCGTCACGGCGGCATCGGCTATGCGTACAACACGCCGCAGATGGCGGTCGCCTGGGTAGATGAGAACGGCACGATCCGCGCGCGGCTTGCGCAGCAGGGCGACGACGAGGGGGCATGATGACCGGCCGCAGAGGCGTTTGGGTGATTGGGCTGTTGCTGGCGCTGGCGGTGCTGGTTTCTGGCTGTGGGAGCCTGCGCGACGCGCCGCCTACGTCGGAGCCGATCTTCGTTACGGCGACGGACGACCCGCTGCTTCTGCCGATCGTCGCAACCGAAACGCCCAGCCCGACGCCTGTCGCCACTCTGACGGTCGCTGCGCTACTCCCCACGCCAGACCTCAGCACGCGCACGCCGACTCCCACGCGGCCCGCGCCCGCCACCCTGACGCCGACCTTCACGCCGACGACGACCGATACGCCCGGCACGCCCGGCGGGCCGGGTCAATATGGTCCGGTGGGTGGCGGGGTCGATACTGTGCTGGCCGGGGAAATAGCATGCGAAACCGTCCCGCAGGATGCGCTTGGCGCAATCTACCAGAGCGACCCCGCGCTGCAAGAGGCGCTCGGCTGCCCGCTGGCAGGCGCGGCGGTTCCGGTGGGCGGCGCGTTCCAGCATTACCAGAACGGGCGGATGCTGTGGGTGTCGTCGCTGGGGACGATCCCGCAGCCGTCGATTTATGCGCTGCTCAACGACGGGACGTATCAGCGGCTTAACGACACGTTTGTCGAGGGGGTTGACCCGGAGAGCGTCGGCAGCCAGCCGCCGGAAGGTCTGCTGGAGCCGCAACGGGGATTCGGCAAGGCGTGGCGCGAAAACCCACCCGTGCGCGACCGGATCGGTTGGGCGACCAGCCCCGAAAACCCGAGCAGCGCGCAGGTGCTCCCGTTCGAGCGCGGGGAGATGGTCCGCATCGACGGGCTGGGGCAGACGTTCATCTTCATCTCCGGCGCGCCTGGCACATGGACCGCACGTTAATCCGCTGAGAGCGGGATCTCGGCGGCTTGCGCCAGATACACGCCGCGCTCGTCTAGCACCTCGACGTTGCGATATACGCCGCCGTTCTCGATCGTGTACATTCCCACAGACAGCCGCTCCGCATTCTCCAGCACGTCCAGCGCGAACCACAGATAGAGCGTGTCGCCCGCGCGCCAGTAACGGCCCGGCCAGCCGGGGCGGTCGTGCTGCACGACGCGGTTCCCTTCCGCATCCAGCGCGTGCACGAACGCCTGAGCATCTTGCGCCACAGGACCGGGCAGCCGATATTGGAGCAGGACTTCGCCCGGCCGGATGGCGTAGCCTGTCAGCAGCGCGCCGTTTGCGAAGCGCACTGGCTCGAGCGGGGTGATCTGTTCCGCCCACGGATCGGATGAGGCTTCACGGACCACGTAGCGCGGTCCACCGGGGCGCGGTTCGTAGATGCGGCCGATCGTCTGCGCTCCCTCGCACGGATGCGCCTCGCACACGCGCAAATCGGGCTGCGCGACGATCACCTCGACCGCCGGATGATCCGGCACGACCGCCGTTCGCCGCCCATCCACAAAGCGCACGCTTGGCACCGGATCGAGCAGGACGCTCCATACCGCCGGTTCCTCGTCGTACGGTGCGACCTCGCCTGCGCTGATCACAATCGCATCGGCCGGATCGTTCTCAATCGCGGCGGCGCGGATGTCCAGCAAGTCGCCGAGCGGCGTGCCGAATCCGCCCGGCGTAGCGTGCGCGTCCACAAACCGCAGCAGCGCGACCAGGAGATATACCTGAAGCGCCGCAATTGCCACCACCACGCCGAGCAGTAGCCCCTTTAGCGCGCGTGAGCGTAACACGTCCAGCAGCGCCGCGACGCCGATCCCGGCCAGTGCGTAGGCGGCGGGCATCAGCGGGATGATGTAGTGCTGCGCGACCTCGGTCCATTCCCACGTGAACGCCAGCACGGGCAGCGCCAGCCACGCAACGAGCGCCAGCGCGACCCGCTTCTGAGGAAAGTCGCCGCGTGCCACACGCCCCATGAGCCACGCTGCCGAGCCGACCGCTGCCAGCGGCACGAGCCACAGCAGCGCCCTCACGTCTGGCACGGTCGCCAGGTAATCGCGGAAGCGTTCCGCCCCGGCCAGCGAGTGAATATCTGTCCCTGCAACCGTCAGCCACGCCAGTTCAACCGCGCGCGTGGTGATCGAGCGCGTATGCTCGCCGCCGGAGTCCAGCGCGCGGCGGAGCGTATCCGGCGAGAGCAGGTCGGCTTGCGCGGCGCCGATCAGCGCCGGAACAAATGTCAGCGCGGCGAGCGCCAGACCGAGCGCCACCGCCCGCCAACGGACTTCGCGGCGCCACAGCGCCAGCATCAGCAGGCTAAGCGGGATCAGCGCAGCGGCGGCGTAGTGGACCTGCACGGCGAGCGCCAGCAGCGGCCAGTGGAGCGCCTGCGCCCACGATCGCCGCTCCCCAAACCCAACTACACCCAGCAACGCCGCGCCGACGACGAACGGCGGCAGCAGGTCCTGCGCCCAGATCTTCCGCGCGAACAGCACGCCCCATGGCGCGGCAGCGTAAAGCAGCGCGGCGATCAGCGCGGGGTGCGGGCCGAACGTGCGCCGCACGAGGGCCCACGTCAGCGCGACGGCGAGCGTATTCAGCGCGCCGACGAAGACAGTTGCCAGGATGGGGGTGTGATCGAACAGGTAGGGCAGGGCGAACAGGTAAACGCTGATCGGCGGATTCGGCACGCCGACCGAGGAGCTGATGCCGAGCAGCGGGAAGTCCTTGCCCTGCGCGAGGTTGAGCGCCAGACGCGAGAGGTTCGCCTCGTCGCGCTTGAACTCGGTCAAGCCGGGCGCGCCCATGCGCAACGCGCCTGCCAGCAGCAGAATCGCTACAAGGAGCGCCAGTTCCCACCGGGCCAACGGGGCGCTGTTGGGCTTCACATGAGGCTCCGCAGGAAGGAATGCGGCTCCGGGCAGAGCAACGCGGCTCTACCCGGAGCGAAGCGGCGCAGGATGCGTCTGGCCGCTGTCAAGGCTAGGTTTCCGGTTCCTCTTCCGAGGCGAACCGTTGCCACGGGCCGTGCAGGCCGTCGTCGGTGACGCCGTAATAGACGCGAAGTTCGCCGTTGTCCCGCTGGACGAGATCATAGCGGACAGTCCCGCCGCGTTGGTAGCGCTTCCACAGCCCGATGTCGCCGTGCCACTCGACCTCATGCGGCTTAACCGGGTGCGATTCCTTTTCGATGATCGCGTAGTGCCACAACCGCCGCGCGGACGAACGGGTTACGTTCTTGACGACGTTGCCGTTGCGAAGGTCCCGCATGACGTGATACTTCACGCCCTTGCGTTCCTCGGTGGCGATAATCTCGACCCCGGTGCGCGGCGCGTCGATCCCTTCGGATTGCGCAGGCTCCTGCGAGAGCGGTGAGGGCGCAGACGCTTCGGTATCGGTGCTGGCGGACTGGCTGCTCGGCGCGAGCGCGTTCCGCAGCTCCAGATTCTGCATCACAAGCTGCACGATCTCGTCGCGCACGGCGAGGTTCGTCTCCGCTTCGTCGCGCACATAGATCTTGTTGTCGTCGAGCGCATACGGCGGGTCGCTGCCGCGCGGCACCTGAAGCCGGATGACCTGCTTGCCCTGCGTCTCCAGGATGTCGATGTTGACGTCGATCGGCGGGGTGAGCTTGTGCTCGATTTCCTCGTGCAGCGTCTCAATCCCCTCTTTCGCGTTCGGCACCCCGGTCGGCGGCTCTTTCGGCTTGGCCGACACGCCGACGTAGATGGTGCCGCCGTTGGTGTTCGCCATCGCGCAAACGTCCGCGATGATGGCATATAGGCGGCCGCCACGCCGCGTCATGCCGTCGTGGAACGACTGGACGATGCTGGCGCCTTCCTCGCGCGCAGCCTGGACCGGATCGTAGGGCGCGACGCTGCTGGGATGGTAGATGCGCGTGCGCGCGAAGTCGTTGCCGAGGAACACGTCGCGCAGCGCCTCGAAGGTGCGCTCTGGCAGCAGAACCTCGGTGATGCGGTCCCCAATGCCCAGGTTCTTGGGGTTGCGCGGGTCGGCCAGGATGCGGTGCGCGTCTGACCCCTGGATGCAGCGCATCCGGCGCGGATATTCGGGTTTGGTGCCGTCGAAGAAGCGCGCTGTGCTGCGCCGGTCTTTGCGGTCGAGGTCGGTCACCTCAAGCGCGTGAAGATGCTCGTCCTGCGTATAGGCGATCTTGGTCTGCCCGCCGAAGTCGAACCCGCGCATCGCGACGCCGTGGCTCGAATTGGCGTGCGCCGCGATCACGATCCCGCCCGCTGTGGCGATGGTGCGATAGGCGGTCAGCACGTCGGATGACGCGCCGACGATCGACGAGCCCTGATCGAGCGCCGCTGGCGGAATTTGCAGGCTCAGCAGGATGTGCTCAAGCTGGCGGACAGTCGTCTGCGGCGAGAAGATGCCGAGGATGTGGAAGCCAAACGTCGCGGTGAACTCGAACCCCGGCAGGACGAGAATGCGATCGAGCAGGCGCCGGTATTCGGCGAGCGTCTGCTGCTCGTCTGGCCGGATGCGCCCAAGTTTCTCCAGATATTCAAGCTGCTCAATTTCCTCGATCATCGCGCGGTATCCGGCCACGGTGTTGTGGTCGGTGAACGCGATGATGTCGAGGCCACGCTGCTCGGCTTGATGCAAAATGTCCAGGTACGTTACGCCGGGCTCCTGGTAATCGGCAGACCCAGGCGTATGCAGATGCAGGTCAATACGATACCACTGCATCTTGGAACGTCGCGATTTACTGTTCACGAAGCCTCTCTCTCTGTCGTCAGCGAAATGCAAAACGCGAAGTGACGTCGAGAAGGCTAATTACCCAAGCAGTCCGTAGAACATCGCTGCTAACTCGCCCGGTTCAAATGGCTTTATCAGGAAGGCGTTGGCGCCTGCCTGACGCGCGGCCTCTTCCATATCCAAACCGGAGGCCATCACAATTGGCAACTCCGCGAAGGCCGACTCCGAGCGAAACCGGGACACCAGCTCGGAGCCTTTCATATCTGCCAGATGGTAATCGACCAGAATAATGTCTGGCCGGTTCTCGCGAGCTAACTCAATGGCTGTCTGGCCGCGTGCTGCCATAAGAACCTCGAAGCCGTCCATCTCCAATAATGTCTGCAACAGCTTCACGGTCGTGCGGTCATCATCGACAATCAGAATCTTGGGCAATGCAGCCTTCCTTCTTGCGAATGGTGTTGCGGGCCGGTTTCACGCCGCCGGCCCCCGGCTAGTCTCCTTGCTCGGCGGCGAGCGCTGGTTCGCGCTCTACCTCGTCTGCCGGAACGAGGGCCGCCTCTAACACATCGGATACGCTGTCGACCAGATGGAACGTCATCTGATCGCGCACCTCTTGCGGCACGTCATCCAGATCGTGCTCGTTGCGGTGCGGAATGATCACGGTCGTCAGACCGGCGCGGTGCGCGGCGAGCACCTTGTCCTTGATGCCGCCCACCGGCAGAACCTGCCCGCGCAGTGTGACCTCGCCCGTCATGGCAACCCGGTTCCGGACCGGCCGCTGGGTGATCAGCGAGGCAAGCGCGGTCGCCATCGTCACCCCGGCAGACGGCCCGTCCTTCGGGACGGCGCCTGCGGGCACATGCAGGTGAATGTCGTGCGTCTCAAAGAAGCTCGGATCCACGTTCAGATCCTGCGCCTTGGCACGGATGTAGCTATATGCGGCGCGAGCGCTTTCCTGCATGACCTGGCCCAGTTGACCAGTATACTGGAAATTGCCTTTTCCGGGCATCTGCGCGGCTTCGACAAACAGCACGTCGCCGCCCACCGCCGTCACCGCCAGGCCGACCGCTACGCCGGGCGTATCCATCCGCTCCTCGATCTCGGTACGATAGCCGAAGCGCGGGTGATCGAGCAACTCGATGATGTTATCCGCTTCGATCCGCGCGTGCTCGGTCTTGCCCTCAGCGATACGCGTGACGATCTTGCGCGCCACACGGCCGATCTCGCGTTCCAGCCCGCGCACGCCTGCCTCGCGCGTGTAGTCGCGGATGATCTTCAGCAGCGCCTCGTCGGTGAACGAGAGCTCGTCCGGGCGCAGGCCGTTCTCGCGGATCTGGCGCGGCACGAGGTAGTGCTGGGCGATTTGGAGCTTCTCGAACTCGGTGTAGCCGCTGAGCGCGATCACTTCCATGCGGTCCAGCAGCGGGCCGGGGATCGTTTCCAGCGTGTTCGCCGTGGTAATGAACATCACTTCGGACAGATCGAACGGCACATCGAGATAGTGATCGCGGAACTCGTGGTTCTGCTCCGGGTCGAGCACTTCAAGCAGCGCCGACGCGGGATCGCCCCGGAAGTCGCGCCCGATCTTGTCGACCTCGTCCAGCATCAGCACCGGGTTGCGGCTTTCGACGCGGCGGAGCGTCTGGATGATGCGCCCCGGCATGGCGCCGATGTACGTCCGCCGGAAGCCGCGAATCTCTGCCTCGTCGCGGATGCCGCCGAGCGACAGGCGCGTGAAGCGGCGCCCCATCGCGCGGGCGATCGACGCACCAAGCGAGGTCTTGCCAACGCCGGGCGGGCCGACGAAGCACAGGATCGCCCCTTCGCGCTCGCGGTGGATGCGCCGGTCGTGATCGGGGCGTTGCTCCTCGATTTCTTCGGCGCGCTCTTGACGCAGCTTGCGCACCGCCAGATATTCGAGGATGCGCTCTTTGACGTCTTCCAGCCCGTAGTGATCCTCGTCCAGCACTGCGCGGGCGTGCGGGATGTCGAGGTTGTCTTCGGTGCGCTTGTCCCACGGCAGGCTGACCATCCAGTCGAGGTACGTGCGGATGACGCCGTATTCCGCCGCCGCAGTGGGCAGGCGCGAGAGACGATCCAGCTCCCGCCGCGCTTCTTTGGCGGCTTCCTCTGGCATATTCGCCTGTTCGATCTTCTGGCGGAATTCCTCGACCTCGACGGCCTGCTCGTCACCCTCGCCAAGCTCGCGCTGAATGGCCTTAAGCTGCTCGCGCAAGAAATACTCGCGCTGCATCTTTTCCATCTCATTCTGCGCTTCGCTCTGGATCTTGTGACCCAGCTCGAGGACTTCAAGCTCCTTGTTGAGGATGGTCATCAGCACGCGGAGCTTTTCGAGCACCGAGTCGATCTCCAGCAGCTTCTGCTGGTCTTCGAGGCTCATGCGGATGTAGGTCGCCAGCGCGTAGACAAGCTGGAGCGGGTCTTCGAGGTTGACCGCCGCGTTGATCAGCTCGCTCGGGATGCTGGGGACCAGATCGCCCATGCGGCCGAACAGATCGACCACATTCCGCATCAGCGCCTCGACCTCGATCGATTCCTCGACCGTCTCGGGTTGCGCGGAGACGCGCGCGACGAGGTACGGCTCCGTGCGGATCCACTCGTCTACCTTGATGCGCGCGATGCCCTGCACCAGCAGGCGGATTGTGCCGTCTGGCGCGCGGAAGAGGCGGTGAATCTGCGCCAGCGTGCCGTACTCGTAGGTATCTTCGGGGCCCGGCGTTTCTAGCTCAGGGTTGCGCGACGCGACCAGCGCGATCAGCCGGTCCCCACCGACGACCTCATCGACCAGCCGGATCGAGCGCGGCTGCCCGACGGTCAGCGGGATCGTGGTTTGCGGATACACGACCAGCCCGCGCAGCGGCAACAGCGGCAGCTCACGCGGTTCGTCGAGCACCCGGTTCTCATCATCATCCCCGGAGTCGTTGCCCGAACGCTCGCTTGCTTCGCTGGTGCGATCGGGCTGTTGGTCGATGTTGACCTTCATTTCAGCTTCATCCGCGACGTCCGGATCGACGGACTGCGGCTGGTCTTGCACTTCGCCGGACTCATGCGTCTCTTCCGGCGGGACGTCTTCCGATTTACTTCTTCGTTTCGCCATTACGTCACTCACTTGCCGATATGGGTGCGCTCGAACGTCGATTATCCCTGCGTGGAACTCTCACCCGACTCGGAAAGCTCGTCGCTCTCGCTCTCGTCGAGGTTCACAATATGCACCGAGCGCGCGACGGCTCGCGGCAGCACAATCTTCAGAAAACCGTCGCGATAGGTTGCCGTCACTTTGTCGCGCTCGACCGGCCAGGGCAGACTGACTTCGGTCCGGAATTCACCGAAT
>CBINGT010000133.1:0-8609 GCA_966250245.1 uncultured Anaerolineae bacterium | reverse complement strand
TTGACCTGCCGCCACCTTCAGACCGGGATGGCTCGCGCTCACCTGGCGCGGCTGGCGCCCCGATCTGCCCGATTACCAGGTCGATCTGGCGCTGGTGAGCGCGGACGATCCGGATCAGATGATCCTGCTGGCGCAGCGTCGCCATCCGGGGCAAATTCCCACCAGCGAGTGGCCGCGCTGGCCGCTGGGCGAGCGCACCGTCATCGACCGCTATTCGCTCGATTTGCCCGCCGACGTGCCACCCGGGCGCTACCAGATCGCGGTGCAGCTTGGCCGTTGCAGCCACATCAACCCCGGCCCGTGCCCGACGATCACGCCGCTGTTTGCGCAGGTGGGCCAGCGAGCCAGTCTGGAAACGTCGGTTGTGCTGGATGAGGAGCTTTTTATCGGGCGCTAGTGGGCTAGTTTCTCTTGCCTTCTGCCTTGCCTAAGCTATAATGCTTGGGTAGGTTTTCGAGCGGCGAGCGGTTGGCTGCTTTTCGACCAGCCGGATCCCTCGCTCGGCGCAAAACATGCGCTGCGTGCCCGGCCCGGTCGCTGCCAATCGCCGATCGCCAATATTCCACATACCGATCGCTCTGTTGATCGCCAAATGATGTTCTTGCCGGCTATTGATTGCCTGAAGCGGAGAATACCATGACCGACAAAGACCTTGACGCCCGGATTGGCGAAGCCTGGAATGCGCATTACCAGGGCCAGGATGAAGTCGCCGTCCAGCAATTCACTGAGATCCTCAACCAAGAGCCGGCAAATATCGACGCGTATTGGGGCCTTGGCCTCGCCTATCGCGGGCTCGAGCAGAACGAGAAAGCGCGCGAGATCTTCCTGAAGGTGAAGCAGTTGATTCAGGATGAGGTGGATCGTGAGAACAACACGACCCCAGGGCGCTTCTACATGCTCAACCGCATGGTCGATCAGCAGCTTGCCCGCCTGGAAGACTTCCTGACCTGACACGCACTGTCTGGTTTCACCCACAAGCGAAGGAGCAAGCATGGCTCTGACCAAACGCGAGCGGCTGGAAAGGACGATCGCCGGCCAGGAAACCGATCGCGTCCCGGTGGCGTTGTGGCGGCACTGGCCGGGAGACGACCAGCGCGCCGCCGACTTAGCCGAAGCAACCGTCGCGTTTCAGCGGCGGTGGGATTTCGATTTCGTGAAGGTGTCGCCTGCCAGCAGCTTCTGCGTGGTCGATTACGGCGTGCAGGACCGCTGGGAAGGGCACATCGAAGGCACGCGCACCTACATCAAGCGGGCTGTTCATCGCTCGCTAGACTGGACCGAGCTGCGCGTCCTCGACCCGACCAAGGGCGCGCTCGGCCGCCAGCTTGAAGCGCTCCGCCTGCTGCACGAAGCGTTCGGCGATGAGGTCCCGTTCATTCAGACCATCTTCAGCCCGCTGGCGCAGGCGCGCTATATCGCCGGGCCAGAGCTGCTGATCGAACACATGCGGACCGCGCCCGACCGCCTGAAGACCGGCCTCGCCACCATCACCGAGAGCACGATTCGCTTCATCGACGCGATGCGTCGCAGCGGCGTGGCAGGCATCTACTACGCCATCCAGCACGCATCGTACGCGGTGATGAGCGAGTCTGAATACCTCGAGTTCGGACGGCCCTATGACCTGCGCGTGCTCGAAGCGCTGCCGCAAGAGTGGTGGTTCAACATGGTGCACCTGCACGGCCGCGCGCCGATGCTCAACGCCGTGAAGGACTACCCGGTCCAGGCGCTGAACTGGCACGACCGTGAGAGCGACCCCGATCTGGCGAACGGCAAGGTGCTGTTCCCCGGCGCGGTGTGCGGCGGCATCGGACGGATGGACCCGATGCATAACGGCACGCCGGTCGAGGTCCGCGCCCAGGCCCGCAACGCGATCGAGCAGACCAACGCGCGCCGGTTCATCCTCTCCACCGGCTGCGTCATCATGGCGACCACGCCGCAATCCAACATTCGCGCCGCCCGCGAAGTCGTCGAAACGGGGAGCTGATCGCGTGCCGCTTCGCGTCATCGGGGGAACGGCTAAGGGTCGCCGGTTGAAGCTGGTGCCAGGGGACTCCACGCGCCCGGTGATGGATCGCGTCAAAGAGGCGTTGTTCAACATCCTCGGCACTGGCGTGCGCGACTCCGCGTTCCTTGACCTGTTTGCCGGAACGGGAAGCGTCGGCATTGAGGCGCTGAGCCGGGGTGCGGCGTCTGCCGTGTTCATCGACAGCGACCGCCTCGCCATCCGCACCATTCAGGAAAATCTGGAGACGACCGGCCTGGGCGATCGCGCGACCGTGCTGCGCGTCAACGCGTTTGACTATCTGCGCCGCCCGCAGGGGCGCGCGTTCGATTACGTCTACATTGCCCCGCCGCAGTACAAAAGCCTGTGGAAAGACGCGTTGCAGCTTCTAGACGAGCACTCGCACCACCTCAACCCGGACGGGATCGTGATCGTCCAGATCGATCCGTCCGAGCAGGAGCCGGTCATGCTCGATACGCTGGAGCCCTACGACGAGCGCCGCTACGGCAAAACGCTGCTGTGGTTCTTCGAGCGTGTGGAAAAGGAAGCGGTGGAGTAGGGCGGTTCAGTTCCGCACCGCGTTGTCGAGGTAGCGCCGCACCCAGTCGAGCGCATCGTCGCGTGTGTGGACCTCGCCGCTGACCTGCGCCTCGCGCAGCGCCTCGAGGATCGCGCCAATCTCCGGGCCGCCCTTGAGATGAAACGCGCGCATCACATCCCGCCCGTTCAGTAAAGGCGGCGGCGCGACCGCGCGCTCGTAGTCGAGAAAATAGCTGTTGAGCAGTGTCTGCACCGTCTCGACGTACGCCGCCCACACATCCTGCTCAAGCGTCGGCCCAACCGTCGCCAGATAGTCCGCGATCGCCAGCAGGCAGATGTCGACGCCAGCCGGACCGGTGTCGCGCCAGAAACGATAGATCGCGCGCGCCGTAAGCTGCTCCGCGCTGGCCAGCCAATGCGGGCGCATGTGGTGACCGGCGATTTTCGCCAGGCGCGCGATCTCGTCCCGGCTGAGACGCAGGCGCTCCCCGACCGCCGTCGCGATCGTCCGGCTGACCCGTTCGTGCCCGTAGAAGTGCACGTGCCCTCGCTCGTCGACCGTGCGCGTCTCCGCCTTGCCGGAGTCGTGCAGCAGCGCCGCCAGCAGCAACAGTGTACGATGCGGCCGGTCGTTCGGCCAGACTTTGCTCAAATGCTCGGAAAGCTGCAGACGCAGGTGAGAGAGCGCGATCGCGACCGTGCCGAAGCCTACGTTGCTCGCGTCGCGCATGTCGCGTTGCGCGCCGACGATCCGTAGCAGGCTGTCCAGCCGGTCAACCGTCTGTAGCGTGTGATGCCAGACGTCGTACAGGTGCGGCGCGGTCTGCGTGATCTCCGGCAGTGGATCCAGCTCCGGGATGATCGAGGACAGCAGCCCGACGTACGCTGCCGCTGCCAGCGCCGCGCCCGGCTTGGCCGATCCGAGCATGTTCAGGAATTCGTCGCGCACCCGTTCCGGCGAGACGTCCGCCAGCCGCGACGCGTGCGCGCGAATATCCGTCAGCGTGTCCGGCTCGATCCGCAAGCCGAAGTCTACACTGGCGCGGATCGCCCGCAGCCCGCGCACCGGATCGCTGGCGATCGACTCAGGGCCGCAGCGGCGCAGAAGTTTTCGCTCAAGATCCGTCGCCCCGCCAAGTGGATCGATAATCTGCGCGCGCTCGCCCTCGACCGGCACGGCCATCGCGTTGACCGTGAAATCGCGCAGGCGCAGGTCTTCCAGCAGGTCCGCCCCGCGAAACTGCGCCACATCCACGATGATTTTGCCGTCTTCCCAGGGGATGATTGCCCGGCCAACCCCGCGCTCCGCATCCAGCGAGTAATAGTCGCCGCCGAGCGCATTCGCGATCTGCCGGGCGACCGGGGCGCCGCTGCCGGGCGTGGCGAGGTCGATGTCGTGGATCGGGCGGTGCAAATAAGCGTCGCGCACTACGCCGCCGACGAGGTAAGCCCCCGCTTCGCGCGGCACCACTGCGCAGACTGCGTCCACCACAGGCGACCAGATCAGCGGGCGGTTGGGGCGCTGAAGCTCAAGCGCCACTAGGCGTCCTCTCCGGCGAACGCGCCCGGACGGCACACGCCTACAAACGGGAGGTTGCGGTATAGCTCGTCCAGGTCCAGCCCATAGCCGAACACGAATTTGTCGGGAATCTCAAACCCGACGTAAGCGAGTTCGACGTCCACCTGGCGGCGGCTCGGCTTGCTGAGCAGCGTGCAGATTCGCAGGCTGGCCGGTTTGCGCGTTTCAAGCAGGCTGACGATGTAATCGAGCGTGTGTCCGCTGTCGATGATGTCCTCGACGATCAGCACGTGCTTCCCGGCGATGTCGTGGCTCAGGTCCATTTCGATACGCACGCGCCCCGACGATTCGCGGATTCCGGCGCCATAGCTGGAGATCGCCATGAAGTCGATGCTGTGCGGTATGTCGATGTGGCGCGTCAGATCGACCAGGAACATCACGCCACCCTTCAGCACGCAGATCAGGTGCAGATTGGGCAGGTTCTTATAGTCCTCAGTGATCTGCTGCCCCAGTTCGCGGATGCGCGCCTGTAGTTCGTCTTCGGGGATCAGGATTTCAGCGAGATACCGCTCGTAGGATCGATTCATGGGTTTTCCCGTCCGCTTTCGTGCGAGGTGTCTTGCGCGCTTTGGCGCCCGTCAGCCAGTGGCGAGTGTCAGTGCCACAGGTCCAGATGTGTTTTCCCGGCCAGCAGGCTTCCATACCGGCGGGCGACCGTCGCGCTGATCCCGTCCAGCCAGTCGTCCAGCAGGCGCAGAACCTGGTCGGCTAGCTCGATCTTCCGCTGAAGCTCCGCCGCCTTGTCAAGCGACGCCTGGATCACGCACGCGAGCAGCGGGAGATCCTCTTCCACGTCGGCGCTCTCGCGGACCAGCCACAGGATCTCGTCCGCCGACAGGTGGTGGTACTGGTCGAGCGCGATCGGCGGCGCCAGGCAGGTGATGTCAACCCCGTAATCTTCGCGCAGCACGCGCACCACCCGCTCGCGCACGTCGGCATGGTGTTCGTGCAGCATGTCCAGCCGCTGGTAGAAGTCGCTGGTCAGCTCGGTCAGCAGAAGCAGGGAAGGCGGCTCTTGCCCAAGCTGGCGCTCGATGAACCGCATCACGCCCGACACGTCCCCGCTGTTGAGACCATCTTCCAGAAGCTGGATCGCTTCCAGTCGCAGATTCGCCAGGTCGGAGAACATCGAGAACTCCAGATCGCCTAATTCCTCAAGCATGGTCAGGGCTCGCATCCGCCGGGCACAACCGGTAGAGATAATCCCAGGTGTAGATGCCCGCGTTGTGGCCGTCGTCCCAGTGAAACTGGAGCGCGTAATTGCCGACCTGCGCGACATTCACCGCCTGATAGGGTCGCGTTGGGGTGACGCTCATAATATCCGGCGGGTCGTAGGCCGGGCCCATACGGTCGTGGCCGCCGCGACACTCCGCGCACGGACATGCCAGCCGCAGCCGGTCGAGCGGATAGTGGCACTCGCGCCCATCCTGCCAGGCGATCACCAGCTCGCCATCCCGCTGATTGAGCGTGATTTCCTTGGGAATGTGCAACGCCATCAGTCGGCCCGCGCCAGTGCCTTTGCCTGCCCGATCCAGTCGTTGGCGCGGATCCGTTGCGCGCTAACAGCCGCATGCTCCGCCAGCAGCTCGGCTAGGCTCTCCGGCGTTTCGCGTGCCAGCGCAGCGAACGTCGTGATCCCCACGTCGCGGAGCGCCTGCGCAAACCGCGGGCCGACGCCGCGAATCCGCGTGAAGTCATCGCCTTCCTGCGCGCTGGTGTCTTCCGTGTCTTCGACGCCTTCCTCAAGGGCCTCGCGCGGCAGAACGATCGGCTGCATCTCATCCGATCCGTTGCCGCTCGTCTGGGACTTGATCGTGACGGTTCGTGGATCGGTCTTGCGCTTCGAGTCTCGCAGGAAAAGCCAGCCCACTATGGCGCTGATGCTCAGCCCCAGCCCCAGAATTGTCGCACTCCATGCTTTTTTCATCATGATGTCAACTCGCTTAGATGACCGCTTAAGGTGCTTATCATTGTAGTGCCGCGTGCATAGGCTGTCAAAACATGCGAAAGTCCTATAACCCAGTAAGTGTCAAATACGTCGTGCTTAGTGGTTGCCTTATCAGCTTGCTGAGTTTATACTAAGGGTGAATGTGTCTCGCAGACTTTACACGGGGTGGAGCCAATCATGAAGCTGAACAATCTTATCGAAGCGTCGAAAGTCGCGTTCAAAGAGCGCGCGCGGGATGCTCGTGTTGTCCTGCTACACCCGCAAAGCCGCTATCGCTCGGTACTTGTCGCGGAGTTAATGAACGACCCCGACACGCGTGTTTTCTATTACGCGATGGGGCCTGACGACGTCAATATGCGCTCGTTCCTGTCAGGCATCACGCACGACCTCGCCAACCAGCACCCGACGTTCGGGCGACATCTGAACCAGATCCACTTTGAGTCGCACGACGACGAGCAGGCGTTGCTGGAAGCCTTCGTCGCCGACGTGTCTGAACTCAGCGACGAGCCGTTTCTGCTGATCCTTGACGAGTACGACCGCACGGATAGCGCCGACGACCTGCAAGCCTTCATCGAGCAGTTGATCGTACGCCTGCCGTCGCACGCGCAGCTTGTGATCAACAGCCGCACGCTGCCGCGCCTGCCGTGGGTGTCGCTGATCGCGCAGAACAAAGCCGTCATCCTGCAAGACGATCAGATTATCGCGACCAACTTCTACGGGATGAAGGCTGACGACGGCGCCACGCGGCTCGAAGTCTACGCCCTGGGACCGGGATACGTCACGCTCAACGGGGAGCAGATCGAGACGTGGGAAGGGCACCTGCCACGCTTGCTGTTCTTCTTCGCGCTGGATCGCCCGGTGGTGACGCGCTCGGAGATCTGCCAGGCGTTCTGGCCGGACCTGGAAAACGACCAGGCGGTTAACGTCTTCCACGTGACCAAGCGGCGCCTGCACAAAGCGCTCGACTTCGACGTGCTGGTGCACGAGGACGGGTACTATCGCGTCAACCCGGATGTCGCGATCTACTATGACATTATGGACTTCGTCGGCGCGCTGGTGAACGGTCGCGCGCCCGAAACCGAAGACAAGACCGCCCAGTGGCAGAAGGCGATTGACCTGTATCGCGGGCCGTTCCTGCAGGGGCACAGCGACAAGTGGATTCTGGAGCGCCGCCGCGACTACCAGACCGGCTACCTCGAAGCGCTCAGCCAGATGGCGCGCATCCGCCTGGAAGAAGGCCGCCAGGAGAACGCGCTCGGCCTGCTGCAGCGTGCAGTCGCCGAAAACGACCGTTACGAGCCGATCCACCGCCAGATCATGCAGCTTTACGCGGATCTTGGCCGCCGGAGCGAAGCCGCAGCGCACTATCAGCGGCTGGTCGACCGGCTGAAGAGTGAGGGAGCGGTTCCCGAGCCGGAAACGCAGGAGCTTTACGCCGCGATCATGTCGTAACCGCGAGGATGGCGTCAGCCGTCCGACGCTTAAAAACAGAAAACACCCGCCGCTTGGTGGGTGTTTTTGATTCGTCAGCGCCCCTGGAGGGACTCGAACCCCCGGCCTCCCGCTTAGAAGGCGGCTGCTCTATCCAACTGAGCTACAGGGGCAATCGTTGGTTGCTGCACGCGAGGCTATTGTAAAGAACCGGCGCGAATGCGTCAAGCGCAAGGAAAAACACCTAAAAACAGCCAGGAGCAGCCACGAACAATAAAACAGAGCGAGGGGCTCTGTTCTCAAGCTGTTCTTTGCTGTCTTTGGCTGTTCTTCGCTGTTCTTGCTTACTCGTCGTCCACAACCGGGCGCAGCCCCTTGTAGACGGTCGTGCCGCCGAGCGTGCGCAGAATGGTGCGCGGATCGCGCCCGATCCGCTCGCCCAGTTCCACCGGGGTGAGGGGGGTGTTATTGTTCGCGAGGAACACGCGGAACACCGCATCGACCAGGGACGTGCGGTGTGTGATAAAGTCCGGCTGCTTGCTGGCTTCGATCAGCGCACGCTGAAGCGCATCTACGCGCGTCACCTCAGCCGTCACCGGATCGATCCAGTCCACTTCCTCGATATCGCGGTTATCGACGAAAAGCTCCCGCTGCTCCGGCGCCAGATGGCTGATCAGGTACACGCGCAGATCGCCCCCCTGACGCTCCCACCACTCATAGTCAATGTGGAAACGGGTATCGAGCGTCGGCTTAATGCGCTTCGCCATGTCGGATGCGGGCGTCACGATGACTCCTTTGCTTGCGAGCCGATCACGCCAGCCGCCAGTACGGGCCGCCGACGTGCTCAAATTCAGGATAAGCGACGAGCGACGCGAAGATCGGGCCGGGCGGGCAGCGGCGCACGGCGTTCACCGCGCTGTACAGTGTCTTGGCGTGCACCGTCCGCTGCGGACTTTGCCGTGCAAGCTCGCCCATCAGGTGACGCATGGTGGCTTGCAGCGTCTCGCGCTCGCGGTCCGGCGAAATCCACAGGCTGTCCACGGATTTCAGGTCTTCCGCGCCGAGCGCCACAAGCTCGTCGTATTCCGCGCCGATCATCCGCTTCTGGC
>CBINGT010000132.1:0-8621 GCA_966250245.1 uncultured Anaerolineae bacterium | reverse complement strand
CCACCCCAGTACTCCGGCTCTCCGATGAAAGCCGTCAGGAGCGCGGTGCGGTGATCGTACGGCAGCGTGTTGATCCCGATCAGACCGATCGGCGTCCCATCCTTGGTTTGCAAACCGAACGCAAGCCGAGGGTTGGGGTCGCTCTCTCGCTCGGCGCGGTCTAGCTCCAGAATGGACCGTGTGATAAACCAGTGCCCGCCGGTCGCCCACCAGAAGACGCCCTCGCTGTTAAACCAGCGATGCTCCAGGTCAAGAAATTTCTTCCCATACGGGACGAGATCCACCAGCTCGCCTTCAGCCAGCATGATCGCTCTCCTTTGCGCGCAAGCCGATCCGCTCGATCACCGCCGCGCGGCCGGGCCATTCCTCGCGCAGCAGCCCGTAAAACAGGCCGTCGTACCACACGCCATCCTGATATGAGTCGCGCCGCGATACCCCTTCGAGCGTGAAGCCGACCTTTTCCATCTGGCGCATGACGCGGGCATTGGCGCTCGTCGTCCCTAGCCAGACCTTACGCATATCCAGCCAGTCGAAAGCGTACTCGATCAGCAGAAGCAGCGCATCCGTCCCATAGCCGCCGCCCCAGTAGTTCGGGTCGCCGATGCGCGCGCCCAGCATGGCGAGGCGGCTATGCGGCACGATCCAGTTGATCGTGAAGAAGCCGATCGGCGTTCCGTCTTTGGTCTGCACGCCGAACATCACGCCGCGCGCCGGGCCCATGCGCTCAGCTTCCTCAGCCCATTGAGCATTCTGGCGCTCGATCGTGGCGCGCGAGACGATTTGGCGGTTCCCGCCGCTGCTCCAGTAAGCCGAGTCGTTGTTGCGCCAGATATGCTCCAGATCTCGGAACCGCTTGCCGTACGGAACCAGATCGACCAACAACCCTTCGAGCACAATCAGTTCTCCTTGTGAAAGGGAGCGGTAGAAATCAGCGGTTAGCGATTAGCCGTTTGCGGTTAGCCAATTCGGACACGAATACCGGGCGCGTTACCCCTTTTGGGGGGTTGTGTCAGAGTCATGGCACTCAGTTGCTCTCGTAGCGGCGCAGCAAGCTGCGCCCGTCACGCCCCGCCAAACGCTCGCCGCTAGCTACGCGGGCTTCTTCTCGTTTTCGGGCTGTTTTTCGGGCTTGGGCTTCGGCTCGAGGCCGCTCGGCTGCAGGTTCAGCGCCGCGACCTTCGCGGCGTAGCCCGGCCACTCATCTTCCAGCAATCCGAACAACTCGACATCGACATAGTCACCATCCCAGCGGATGTGCTGGCGGAGCGTCCCTTCGTGCACGAACCCGGCGCGGCGCAACGCCTCGATCTTCGGCTCGTCGAACGCCAGCGCGGCGGCATCCAGCCGGTGCATGTTCCGCGTCTCGAACAGGTAGCGCACCAGCATCAGCAGGCCGTCGAGCAGCTCGTCGGTGCCCTCGTAGCGCGTATCCCCGGCGAAAAACATCACGTCGACTTTCCGCACGCGCGACCATTCGTGGTCGTAGATCAGACCGCCGATCGGATCGCCCGCCTTCGTCTGGAAGCCGATCAGCCCGCCGTGCTCGTTCTTTTCCATCTTTTCGATGTACTTCTTGACGTCGGCTTCAGCATGCGGCTCGCGGCGATCCCAGATCTGCGCGCGGAACCACGGCTCCTCGTTCATCCAGCTTTCCAGGTACGTTGCAAAGTCATCCTCAAACGGAACGAGATCAACCAGCGTTCCCTCGAACATGCTTGATTATCTCCTGGCTGTGAGCGGTCTGCAGAGCGGCAATTCTGGCGAGGGGCCGCCATACGCGGTCAGATGCGAGAATCACCGTGTTCAGTGTGCGGCAGATTATCCTCTTTTGTCAACCATTTCCGGCGGTATTGCAGGATGCGCGCACAGGCTATAATGAGCGGCAGAGCGCACGGCGCACAGCGGAGAAAGGACTCGGCAGGCGATGGAACGAGTGAGATTCGTGCTAATTCTGGCGTATTCGATCGTGTTTCTGGTCGCCGTCGGCGTGGCGACCATGCTGATCGTGACCGAGTGGCAAGACACACCCACCCCGGCCGCAGAGGTCACCGAGGCGCCCACCGCTGCGCCGACCGAGCCGCGCGCCACCCTCACGCCGGGCATGACACCAATCACCCCGCAGCCGACGCGCACGCCTCGCCCAACCACCACGCCCGCGCCCACGACCGTCGCGCTGGCGGCGGACGACGCGATCACTGCCGCGAACGCTGCCGGACTGGTTCAGCGCGGCGCGATCGCGCTCGAAGGCGCGCCAGACGCGCAGAACACGATCCGCAGTTTTGCGTGGTCGCCCAATGGCGAAATCATCGCCGTGCCGGAACCGGCGAACAACCGCGTGGCGCTCTACGACGCCGAGACGGAAGAATTGATCGCGACGCTGGCGGAGCAAAACGAGCCGGTGCGCAGCGTGGCCTTTTCGCCGGATGGCGCGCTGCTGGCTGTGGGCGCCCGCGCGATCACCGTCTGGGACGTGGAGAGCGGCGAGCAAATCGCCTCGCTTGAGGGGCACGACTCCCCCGCGCTGAGCCTCGCATTCTCGCCGGACGGCGCGCGGATCGCCTCGACTAGCGCGGATGGCATCGTGCGCGTGTGGGACGCGATCACCGGAGACGAGCAGCGACAGCTTGCGCTCGGCGCGGCCGGGCAAGGCGTCGCATTCTCGCCGGACGGAGCCATCCTGGCAGCGCGCAGCGAGCGGATCGTCCGCCTGTGGGATGCCGAGGCGGGCGAGGAGCTTGCAACCCTGGAACACGGCGGGCTGGTCAACGGTATAGCGTTCGCACCGGATGGCGCGCGCCTAACGACCGCATCCCTCGACGGCGCGGTGCAGGTGTGGGACGTGGAAACGGGCGAGGTTGTCGCGACGCTCCGTGAGGCCGACGCGGACGCGCAGCCGCTCGACGTAGCGTACAGCGCCAATGGGGACGTGCTGGCCGTGGGCAGCCTCGTCGACGCGGTCATCTTCTTGCTGGATGCCGGGTCGGGCAGCTTGCTGGCCTCGCTCGACGCGGACCCGGCGCACTTCGCGCTGCGCTTCTCGCCAGACGGTCGACAACTCGCCGCGTTGAGCGGCCAGCGCGGCGACACGCTTCTGCTATGGGGCCTGCCAGACTAGCGAGGCTGCGCCAGCGCGGCGCGATCGACGAGGAAGACCGTCACGTCGTCCGACGTGA
Organism: uncultured Anaerolineae bacterium; assembly: GCA_966250245.1. Taxonomy (GTDB): domain Bacteria; phylum Chloroflexota; class Anaerolineae; order Aggregatilineales; family Aggregatilineaceae; genus DYGX01. The sequence continues at coordinate 5,448 of CBINGT010000132.1, read as the reverse complement.
AGCCCGGCGTAAGATACGGGGCATCGGCGGGATTCCACGCGCCCAATGCGCGCGCATCTGCGTCATACCAGATCAGGCGCGCGCCGATCTCGTCCAGAAACTCGCGCCGCCACGCGTCGGACGTGTTAGAGTCGTAGAACCGCTCCAGCGTGTCGAGCTTGTTGCCGAAATCCGCCGTCTCGATCCAGTGCCCGACATATACACGCCGCCCCGCCATTGACGCCAGCATCCCGCCGCTGCCGGGGTACGACCCATTGGACGTGGTGAGCACTAGCTCATCCCGCCCCGCGTGCTCGTCCAGCCACGCCAGCGCCGCACGCTCGTCCGGGCTGAGGTAAAGCGCCGGGGTTTCCGCCGGGGACGACGCGCGGATATTTCCGACTAGCATCAGCAACAGCGCAATCGAGCCGAACATCAGGTACACGGTCGTGACCAGCGGGCGGCGTCGCGGCGCAAGACGAGTCAGCACACCGCAGATCCATCCGCGCGCCGCCAGCATCCCCAGCGGAGTCTGCACGCCCATCAGGTAGCGGCGCTGTGTGGGCAGCGGCAGATACAGCAGCACGACGACCGTGATCACCCACAGCGCCGGTATGAAGAAGCGCCGTCCAAACGCGCCCCGCCCGCTCCGCAGCGCGCCAAGCGCAATGGGTAGCAGAAACGGCAGATAGCCGGTGAGATAGTAGATCGGCGCAGGGGAAAGCGTCTGATTCTGCTCGACAAAGCTGCGCCAGATCGGGTCGCTGCGCATGGCGAGAAACTGGTACAGCGACAGCCCGCCATGCACGCCAAACGGCAGCGCCAGCCACAACGCCCGCCGCACCGTCAGCCGCCGCTCGATCAGCGCCAGCAACGCCATTCCACCGACCAGCGCGGCCATCAGCGGGACGATGTACGGTTGGATCAGGCTCAACGCCGCGAGCGCGAGCGTCAGCCCCAGCAACCGCCCCGCGCCGCCCCGCACGATCCACGTGTCCGCCAGCAGAACGGCCGCGATTTGCAGGATGATCGCGGCCGTGAAATGCGGCAAATAGAGCGCGCCGAGCAAATTGAACGCGTCCGTCAGCCAGAACTCGATCGGCGAGACATTCGCGGTCATGTCTGGCGCCAGCGCCAGCAGAATCCAGCTCCACCCGCCGACGACCGTTCCGAACAGCACGCCCAGCCAGCGCCCGGCGCGGTCTTCGAAAAAGCGCCCGCTGAACACCCACAGCGCGGGCGCCAACCCCAGCGCCAGCGCAAAGCGCGCCGCGTGGTACAGCGCGGGGATCCCCACCGGCAATACGCGCCCGATCACGCCCAGGGCGACGTAGAACCCCTGGACGAGCGGAATTGCGCGGTGGTCTTCATGCGTGACGGGCAGCTTGAACAGAGACCCGGTCGGCTCATAGCCCTGCCACATGCGCGCCACCTGAACGTTATAGTCCCACTGCATGCCGCCGGGAACTGCGGGCGCGCCGGTGAAGACCCAGCCATCCGGCGTACGCGCCATCCCGGCGACGGTGGGGAGCGTCACTAGCACGGCCAGCAGCAGGCCAAACGCCCACACCGGCCACGGCGCGGCACGCCACCAGGGTTGATTATCTTCGGAAGAATTCGACATAAATCTATTTTCCGTGCGGGGTATTGCGCCGCGCTATGTCCCTTTGCGCGCCACGACGACCTGCGGCAGCGTGCCGTTGCGCCCCAACGCCTGATCGACCCGCTCCGCGAGGCGCCCGCGCCACGTCAGGCGCGGCGGCAGGTCCATCACGCGCAGACCAGCGGCTTCCAGGCGGGCCTGGAGCGCCTCAATCCGCGCCAGCGACTCGGGGAAGGCGTCCATCACCACCAGCACACCGCGCGGCTTGAGCGCCGCCACGCCACGCGCCAGCGCCGCTTCCTCGTCGGCCTCGTCGCGCGAGCGCGCCAGCCCTTCCTGGAACAGCACCAGGTCGAACACCTCGCGCGCCAGGGGCGGATGCACCGGGTCGGCCTGCACGCGGAAAAAGCGAGCGATCGGAAACACGCCGAGCCCGTGTTGCGGCCCGGCGAGCGCATCGATCGCGACGGTCGCATACCCCGCGACATCCAGCGCATACGCCAGCCAGCCCATGCCCGCGCCGATCACCGCCGCCTCACCCATCGGGCCGACTGGCAGTGCGCCATTTTCCACGCGGATCGCTTCCAGAAAGCGCCACATCATCGCCGTGGCAGCCGCATATTGCGGCCAGTAAAGCTCCGGGAAACCGCCCAGGCCAGTCTGAGGCAGCCGCTTGAACGCTTCCTCGTCGGGCGAGCGCCAGCCACTCTTTTTGGCCTGCGCCTCATGCGCCTCGGACTGCGCGTCAAGCGCAGCCCGCTGGTCCGCGCTGCTCAGCCGCAAGATGCCCTGCTCGAGCGGGTAGCGGTGCCCATCATCCTCAAGGCAGACGACATCGCCGTTTTCGCGTGTGAGCGGCGCGCCATCCAGAGGGCACGTCAGCAAACGGAGATATTGCGGGCCGCGCCGGTGAAACGCATCCCCGGCGGCGTCAGACGAACTGCTGCTATCCAGTGACATCGGCGTCCTCATCGTTGTGAATGCTCAGCCGTCCGGTTGGTGGAGCGGCAGTGTGCCGTAACACCATCAGGAAGTGATCGCCCCACGCGCGAAACCCCGGCCACGCTCGCATCCGCGCGTCCCACCGCTTGGCGCGGGCGAAACGATCCGGCGAGGCCCGGTAGAGTTCGTGCAGATGCACCGGCGGCAGCCACAGCGGGAAGGCGCGCACGCTCTCCACCGTGAAATGCGGGCGGAAAAAGGCGGCGAACTCGCGCGGGGAATAGAAGCGCACCGGCGCGATCACCCCGCTTGCTCCAGCGCGACCTTCCGCCCACTTGCGCCGGCGATCCATCACCTCGCCGGGGCGCAAGCGCCGTACGGCTCGCGCCCATTCGTACAGGCAGCGGCGGCTCATAACGGTTGCCACGAACGGCGCGCCCGGTTCCAGCAACTCGTGAAGCTGCTGCGCGACCGTCGGCAGATCCGGCTCGGTGTTGAGCGTCCCCAGGCTGGAATACGCCCCCTGAAACGGCCCGCGCTCGTCCAGCCTGCCAAGCTGGCCCGCCGCCAATGCGTGCGCGTGGAACTGGCGTCCGACGCCGTGAACGGCGGCTTTGGCCTGCGCCAGACGGACCATCGCCGGGCTGACGTCAATCCCCAGCACGCCGTATCCTTCGCGCGCCAGGGCGAGCGCTTCCTCGCCCGTGCCGCAGCCGATGTCGAGCACGGTCGCGCCCGGCGGCAGCAGGTCGCGCAGGACGCTCAAATGCTCGGCACGCAGCCAGTCGAGCAGCGGATTCCCGTGGCTGCCATCGCCATCCGCCGGACCATAGGTCGCGTCGTACAAACGCGCGGCGCGATCAAACTGCACTTCCAGGATCTTATACTGCTGGAGTGTCGCCGCGTCTATCCGGCTCGTCATGCGCCTCTTCCGGTTCTTCTGACGCTGCGCGCTGAACTTCGACCGCCTCGGCAAACACCGGGCGGCGTGCCAGCCACCACGCTCCAATCACCGCCGACGCCAGCACCGGGCCGAGCAAGGCCGCACAGATCGCGCGGGCCGTTGTGCTCCAGCCGAGGATGCTCATCAGGGCAAAGACGACGCCGGTCATCGCGAAAAACAGCAGAGCCCAGATCAGGCCCAGTCGGGCGCCGCGCTTCCAAACTGACCACCCCAGCGGATTTACCGGATCATTCATCGCCGCCCTCGCTCATCAGCGGCCACACCCACAAATCCCCAATCACGCAATGCGTCACAGCATTCTCATAGTTCAGCAGCGCGATCCCCGCGCGCCCTGGCTCCGCGACCAGCGTCTCCTGAGCGACTAGCGCCCCGTTGACGTACACGCTGACCTGCTCGCCCTGCGCGATCACAAGCAGACGGTCGGGCCGTCGCTGGCCCAGCGCATCGGGCGTCGTCTGGTTCAGGCGAACGCGATCGTAAATGTTCGTCGTCAGCTCGCCGTCCTGCGCCTGCACCAGCCCGAAGCCCTCGGCCACGTCGACATACGCCAGCCCGAGATTGCGCTCGTCCTGATAGCGGAACACCACGCCGCAGCCAGGGCTGGCACCTTCATCCGTGCCGATCACAACCGACGCGCCCATGATGAAATCGTCGTAGAGCGCCTGCTCAGAGCCGACTAGCTCAAACAACGAGCGCTGCGTCGTCGCGTCGAGCGCCCGCGCGGGGATGTAGAGGTCGTGCACCGGCCTCGGCGTGACTAGCCCAGTATTCGCCAGCTCCGCCACCACACGCGAGGGATCGGGGTTGTCCCACGCTGTCAGGGCAAGCGGCATCCCGCGATAGGTCGTGCCGAGCCGCCGCGTGATCACGGCGTTGTCAAACAGCACGACCGCTTCCGCATCCTGAGCGGCGTCAGTCGCCGCGATCACCCCAAACCGGCCTGCTTCGGTCAGACGCCCGTCGGTCACCGAGCCGAGCAGCGCGCCGTTCCCGTAGAAGCTGAGCGTCGTGTCGCGCGCCAGCACGCCGATCGTCCACTCCCCCGCCTCAAGCGCCGGGTCTGCAGTCCAACCTTGCAGCACATACTGGCCGGACGGATCAGTCACCAGCACCGACCACTGCCCGGCTGTGTTCACTTTGAACGTGTAGCCCTGGTTGGACGCGCCGGGAGCGGTCGGGATGCGGACCACCAGCCCGAACTCTGCATAGGCGGGCGTGCCGAACACCCGCGCATCCACCTGAAAATAGAAGTCACGCAGCGGGATCGCATCTGAGGGAGACGCCATCGCCAGGCCGCCGCCTTCTGGCGCGCGCAGGCGGAGCCGCCCCTGCGCCAGTGACGCCGATCCGCTGTCTGCAGCGATCCACGTCGTTTCGTTGCCGGAAAAATCCTCACGGCGGACCAGGTCGGCATATCCTGGCAGCGCGAGCAATTCATACGGGCCTTCCGTCGCGCCGTTCTCGCCCTCATAGCGCGCCACGCGGACCGTATATGTGCCATCGGCTGGCAGGATGAGCGCTTCCACCCCGGCGTCGCGCACCAGCGAGTCGAGGTCATCGTTGGCGGCGACGCTCGTCCCGTCCGGCGCGAGCACTTCAAGCGTCGGGTCGAGGCCACCCGTCGAGGTCACCAGCAGCGCGACCGGCTGCCCCGCACGGCCCTCAAGCACCCAATCGTCTGAGGGATGGCCTGCACGCAATTCTCCGCGCACCGGCTCAAACAGCGTCAGGATGCCCTTGCCGCTGCCCGGTTGCGCGCGGACCGGGGAGCCGGTCAGCGATGCAACCGCCACAAGCGCCGCAATGAGCAACAGGCTGTGACGAAGAATTGACACAGGCTTGTGAGCCATGACGCCTCACTGGAGTTGAGCGGTTAGCAGTTAGCGGTTAGCTAGAAGCCGAAAGGATGTGTCGCGCGCAAATACGACCATGCTCTCGCTCAACGGCTAACCGCTTTCAA
>CBINGT010000131.1:0-8631 GCA_966250245.1 uncultured Anaerolineae bacterium | reverse complement strand
AGCTGGAGCGGTGTGATGTTCTGGCGATCGTCGGTGACGGGCGAGCGGCGCAGAAGCGCTTCCAATAGCGCCAGGAGCTCGCGCACGGCGAACGGCTTGCGCAGATAGTCGTCAGCGCCCGCGTCGAGCGCCCGCGCCACTTGCTCCGCGCTATCGTCTGCGCTGACGAACAGAATCAGGGCGCGCGTCGCAAACGGCATATGCCGCAGATGACCGCACAAGTCGTACGCATCGGATTCGGGTAGCGGGTTATCGAGGACGATCAGGTCTGGTCGGTATTGCCGGACGAGCTGCAATGCCGTCTCACTATCCTGTGCGGTAATAATCTGATGCTCTCCGGTGCAGAGCGCATCTGAGATCAGCGTGTAGGTTGAAGACGCGTCTTCGATCACCAGAATCGTGCGAGTAAGGGGGGAGTTTTTCGGCATTATCCCTAGCTCTCAGGTCGAAAGCACCACAGACTACCACCAGTATACGCGACAATGGTGGCTGTGTGGGTCCCTGAGCTATGAATCTTATGTGAAAAATCCTAGCCGGACACTTTCATTCCGAGATCATATAGCCAACTCCGTGAATGGTACGGATGATCCGGGGGGAGTCAGAGCCCGGTTCCAGCTTGGCGCGCAGGTTGCGCACGTGGGCGCGGACGAGGTCGGGATCGCCGGTGTTAGGCGGATAGTCCCACACGGCTTCAAGCAAATGTTGCGGAGAAAGTGCCTGGTTGACGTGCTCCACCAGATAACGCAGCAGCCGGTGCTCCGTCGCGGTAAGCTGGACTGGCTCCATCCCGTCGACCGTTGCCTGATGCGTGTTCGAGTCGAGCACCAGCGCGCCGACCGACAGCACCGGGCTTTCGCTGAGAACCTGCCGCTGGCTGCGGCGAATGAGCGCCCGCACGCGCGCCGTGAGCTCTGCAAGCTGGAACGGCTTGACAACGTAATCATCGCCGCCCGCATCCAGTCCCGCGACCACGTCGTCGGTCTGCCCGCGCGCCGTCAGAAAGAGAATCGTCAGGTCGTTGTACGCTGAGTTCGCCCGAATCTTCCGGCAGACCTCCAGACCATCCATGCCGGGCATCATAATGTCGAGGATCATCAGATCGGGGCGCCGGGCGGAGAGCATCTTGAGCGCCTCGAAGCCTGATGTCGCGCGGCCGACCTCATATCCTTCGGGCGTCAGCGCGCGCGTCAGAGTCCCCAATACGTCGGGATCATCGTCAACTGCAAGGATATACGGTTTGCACATAACTCAGTCCTGCCTGTGATACAAGGGCAGCCGGATGATGAACCGCGTGCCCTCCCGCTCCACACTTTCAACGTGCAACATCCCGCCGCACTTCTCGACGATCTGGCGGCAGATGTGCAGACCCAGCCCTGTTCCTTCCCCTGGGGGCTTGCTGGTAAAAAATGGCTCGAAAATCTCGTTCATCAGGTGCTCCGGGATGCCGACCCCGGTATCCCAGACGGTCACCTCGACCGCGTCGTGGGCGGGCAGCCCGCGCGACGCGATCCCGATTTCGCGCGTCGGACAGTTGCTAACCGCATCGCGCGCATTCATCAACAGGTTTAACCACACATCCTCAAGCTGTCCGCTCGGCGCAACAACTGGCGGCAGGTTGTTTTCCAGCGACAGGCGGACCTGCACGCCGCCTTGCTGGATGTGCCCTTTGACCAGCATCAGGGTGTTGTGGATCGTCTCGTTGACATCCACCGCCGTCAGGTTGTCGTCGCTGGTCTGCTGGCGCGCCATCGTCAGCAGGCGCCGCACGACTTCGTGGGCGCGCTGCCCGCAGCGGTAAATGGCCTCAATTGACTCGCGGTCGGCGGCGTCGTCCGGCAGCGCGCGGAGCAGCAGCTCGCTATCTACCAGGATGGTCGTCAGCGGGTTGCTGATCTGGTGCGCGACTGCGGCCGCCAGCTCGCCCATCGCCGTCAGCCGGGCAGTCTGCACCAGCTTGCTCTGCGTGCGGTGCAGCTCGTCAAGGCTGCGCTCCAACGCGCGGAACAGGCGCGCGTTTTCGAGCGCGTTTGCGGCTTGCAGCACCAGCGCCTGCGCCAGATTCATCTCGCGGGAGGTGAAGGATCGCGTGCGCAGCGTATCGACCAGCATCACGAAGCCGGACGTGCGATCCTTGACGATCAGCGGCACGCCGAGCACGCTGCGGACATAGCGCGCGTCGATCAACCGCTGGATTCCCCGTGAGTCGCTTTCGGTGAAGGGCGCCTTGCGGCTCAGCCGGTCGAACAGCCGTGGATAGTCGGCGGTGTCGATGCTGGGGCGCGGCTCTTCCGGCCAGATGCCCTCTCCATACGACAGAAGCACCTGGAAACCCTGCTCGGTCTGGTTCCACAACGAGATCTCGCACCAGTTCGCGCGAACCAGCTTCAGAATCTGCTCGGCGCCGCGAAACAGGATGCGCTGGGGCAGGACATCCTTCTTGGAAGCGAGCACTTGTAACACGCCGTCCAGCGCGATCTGCTGGATCTGCCCCTGAACTTCTTCGGTGTACGCGTCGGCGAAATACGGGTTCGAGATGTGATAGAGCGTGATGAGGCCGATCCGCTTGCCGTTGGCGATCAGCGGCAGGTACACAATCTGCTGCGCGGCATAGCGGTAGGGCAGCCAGTCGGCGACCTCTTCGGGCGACGCAAGCTCGTCCGGCGTGATGACTGCGATCTTCTGGTGGAAGGCTTCTGTCACGCCAAGCTCGCGCTGGTCGAGGCGTATCGGTCCCTCGCCGGGGCGCCAGACGGCCCGCGCGGTCACCGCCAGCAGTGAGTACGTGCCTGTTTCCGGGTTCTGCTCGGCGGTGTAGCACTGCGACACGTCCAGCGCGGAGAGCAGTTGGTGCGCGATGGCGGACAGCACGCGATCAATCGCCAGGGTGGAGTTCGCCGCCTCGCCCGCTTCCACCAGCATGCGAAGCTCGGCGGCGCGCTGCTCGCTCTCGGCGAACAAGCGCGCGTTTTCGATGGCAACCGCCGCGTGTGCCGCGAGGTCTTGCAGCAAGTCGCTGTCATGCTCGGTGAACGGCCGGTCCGTCTTGATGTTGTTGACGCCCAGCACGCCGATCGTCTTGCCCTTGCTGATCAGGGGCACGTATAGCAGCGACTGGACGAGATACTCCGTCTTGATCTTCTGCCAGCCCTGATCGCCGACGAGGATCGGCTCGCCGGAGTGCAGCACCTGACCGGCGAGCGTGTTGGCCGTCTTGATGCGGAAATTGCTGGCGGTTTCGCTGTCGATCCCTTTGTGGGCGCGGATGTACAGGGCTTGTTCTTCTTCGTCCGGCAGCAGAAGCAGCCCTTCTTCGGCGTTGGTCAGGCTGACCGCCGCCTCAACTATCTGCGTCAGCAGCGCGTCCACGTCGAGCACGCTGCTCAGCGAGCGAGCCAACATCGACAGCGTTTGCTGCTCGACGAGGCGGCGTTTCAGCGTTTCATCAACCGGATCCGCTTTCCGCCCGTTCTTTGGAGAGTCGTTTTCTTTGTCGTCGGGTACAGGCTGGCCGTGGAGCGCTGCCTCAACGAGCCGGAGCAGGCGGGTTGCGCTTTCGTCGGGGGGAATCGTGCCGAACGCGCCTGCGCGCAGCGCCCGGTCGATGGTGCGCGGCTGGCCGTCTACCAGCGCGATCCACGGCATCGGCGCGAACTGCGGCATCGCCTGGATGATGGGGCGTTGTTCCTCGTCTTGCATGTTCGCGTTCAGCAACACGAGGTCGTACTGGCCGTGCTTCATCGTCCACAGCGCATCGCCGCCGAAATACGCGTTCTGAACGTTGTAACCGGCGCCTTCCAGAATGTCCGTCAGGCGCTCCATTGTCGGTCGGTCATTTTCCGCGATCAGGATTTGCGCGGCATTCAGTCGTGATAAGAGGTCCATCGATCCCCGCCCGCAAACAATATTAGCTGCTAGTGATCCCTGTTTTACTCTAAGTTTCTAAAAAATGTAAAATCGGCTCACCAACCCGTCACTGACGGGTGAAAGCCGTTCGGCAGTGGAAGCTCCCCACAGCAAACAAGGTTATTCGCTAAGCCGCGCACGGCGCCGCGCGAGGTCGTCCTCGACCGCGCGCTCGTCGACTGGCTCGGCAGCCGGTGGCTTGGCAGTTGTACGGCGAAACGGCGCCCGCAGATCGGGCAGCTGCTCCAATAGCGATGTCTCTCGATCCTCGGCGCCCGCAATTTCCCGGCGGGCTTCCTGGATCGCCGTCTCGAACGCGTTAACTTGGCTGATCAGTTCGGCGGTCGCGCGACGGTGTGCTTCGAGATCCGCTTTGGCCATGGTGAGCCGCTGCTCCGCCAGCTTCATCTGGCGAATGGCATGGCGCGCCACAGCATCCTGCCCGGCGGCGAGCGCCGCATCCGCTTGCGCGTCCCAGTCCGCGACCTGCTGCTCCAGCGCGTTGACTTCGGCCTGTGCGCGATCGTCGTCCGCCAGCGCTTCCTCGATCCGGTCGCGCAGACGCGCCAGCTCGCGATCCGCTTTGCGCCCAAGCGCCGGGGGTGTCCGCCGCCGCGACGTGCCGCCCAATCGCGGCACGCGCGACTGGATCAGAACATTAAGCTTATCAAACAGGTTCGTCATATTTGTATTGTATCGGGTCCGCCCTCTGCACACAATCCTTCCGTATCTTTCGATCAGCCACGCAATCGACGCGAGAGGGATTTGCGCTATAATCAACTCCTGCCGGTAGGACCAGGGTAAGGAGCGCCTGTGCAACGGATCGACGACAACGGCCCGGTCTATTACCAGTTTGACCAGTGGGCCTCCCAGAATGGCGTAATCCACGGGGTCTTCACGCGGCATGGTGGGGCGAGCGATGCGCCGTGGGCGTCGTTGAACATCGGCGGGACGGTCGGCGACGATCCGGCCATCGTGCGTGAGAATCACCGCCGGATGTACGCCGCGCTTGGCCTGGACGAATCGCGCGCCTGCTCTGTCTGGCAGGTACACAGCGCGGATACGGTCGTCGCGCGGCAGCGCGTGCCCAACCGTCGCTGGCTGGCGCGCGCCGACGGGATGATCACCGATCAGCCGGGGCTGCCGCTGGCGATGCGCTATGCGGACTGCACGCCGATCCTGCTGTACGACCCGGTGCGCCATGCGGCGGGGATCGTGCACGCCGGATGGCGCGGGACGGTCCTGGGCGCCGCGTCGAGCGCCGTCCGCGCCATGCAGGATGCGTTCGGCTCCAATCCGCCGGACATCCAGGCCGGGATCGGGCCGAGCATCGGGCCGGAGTGTTACCAGGTCGGTGAGGAAGTGGTTGAAGCGGTGCGCGAGGCGTTCGGCACGGTAGACGGGTTGATCAACCGCGCAGCAGACGGCAGCGCCTATCTCGACCTGTGGGCGGCGAACCGGCTGGCGTTGGAACGTGCCGGGGTCGTGCAGATCGAGGTGGCAGGGATCTGCACCGCAACGCGCACCGACGAGTTTTATTCGCACCGGGCGGAGAAAGGCCGCACCGGGCGCTTTGGCGCGGTAATCGCGCTGGCGGAATGAGCGTGCAGGAAATGGAGTTTGCAGAAACAACCGTGGCGGAGCGCGTCGCCGCTGTGCGCGCCGAGATCGCGCGGGCGTGCGAGCGGGCAGGGCGCTCAGTCGATGAGGTGACGCTCGTCGCTGTCAGCAAGACCCACGCGCCGCCGTTGATCGTCGAAGCGATCCGCGCCGGGGTTCGGGACCTGGGCGAGAACCGGCCGGAAGAGGCCGCGCCAAAGATGCAGGCGGTTGCCGCGCTGACGCCGGGGCCGGTTTGTTGGCACATGATCGGCCACGTGCAGAGCCGCAAAGCTCGCCTGGTGACGCGTGGCTATACGCTCTTGCACTCGCTGGACAGCGTGCGACTGGCGGAGCGCCTGGCGCGCTATCTTGACGCACAGGGCCAGACGCTTGACGTACTGCTCCAGATGAACGTCTCGGGCGAGGCAACCAAAGAGGGTTTTGATGCGTATCAATGGAATAAGCGCCCCACGCAACGCGCGACCCTCTGGCGCGATGTCGAGGCGATTCTGGCGCTGCCCGCGCTGCGCGTGCGTGGCCTGATGACGATGGCGCCGCTGACCGACGATCCCGAGATGGCGCGGCCAGTGTTCGCGGCGCTGCGCGACCTGCGAGACGCTTTGCGCGAGGATTTCCCTGGCGCGGACTGGTCCGCGCTGAGCATGGGCATGACGGACGATTATCCGGTCGCGATCGAAGAAGGCGCAACGCTGGTGCGGATCGGGCGCGCGATCTTCGGGGAGCGACACACCGGTTAGGCTGGCAGATACAGTGGCATTGAACGGCCAAGGAGAAAACTCTGAACTATGGGCGCGCTGATTGGGATGTTCATCTATCTCTACTCAATTGTCATCCTGGCGCGTGTGTTGATGAGCTGGGTGCAAGTGGACCCCAACAGCCCGCTCGCCCGCACGCTAATCGATCTCACCGAGCCGGTGCTCGCACCGATTCGCAATCTGCTGCCGCCGACGATGGGCCTGGACTTCAGCCCGATCATCGCCATGATCTTGCTACAGATCGTGGGCCAGATGTTAATGTCGTTCTTCGGATGATGCGGCAGGATAGCAGCCGGCCGTCTAGTGCCAGAAAGGGATGAAAGACATGCCGCGTAAGTTCAACGTTACCGACGCCCAGCGGGGCGCCGCGCTCGCCGTGCGCGTGTTCACCGAAGCGGAGCAGGTCGACATCGCCGGTCTGGACGAAGACGGCGCGTTGCTCGTTTACCTGACGGAATCGGCGGACGATGGCCGCGCCGACGAGCAGTTGATCGCCGTGCTGGCCGACGCGTTTGACCTCGCGGCGGACCAGCTTGCGATCGTGGTGGGGCACAACCGCCCGGCCAAGATCGTCAGCGCGCGCGGCGTCACGACAGAGTGGATCGAGCAGCGTCTCGCGGCGCTGCTGTAAGCGAGGGCATTTTCCCAACACCATAAGGGGCAGACAGCATGGCGGGCTGGTCGGTGTTCCGCGGCACGTGGCGCGGCAGGGCAGCGGGTTGCGTTTTGCTTGTGCTGGCGCTCAGTCTCGCGGCGTGTAGCGACTCACCGGAAGAAGTGCCGCCTCGCCCCACCCGGACGCTCGTCCCGCCGACCGACACCCCGGTTCCTTCTCCGGTTCCCATTACCCCCACACCGACCGATCTCCCCGGCGCGTCGAGCTTCGCGCTCGCCACTACACCTGCCAGCGCGCCCGGTTTCCCAGACGATCTGAACGCTGCCCTGGAGCGCGCGGTCGATGATCTCGCGGCATCCAGCGCTGGATCGGATGGCGTGCGCGTGCTCGGAATTGAGCGTTTCCGCTGGCCGGATGGGTCGCTTGGCTGCGCGAGCGAATCTGCCAATGGCGCCGCCTCACCGGGGGATGGCTATCGCCTTCTGCTGGCCCGCGCCGGGGAAGTCGTCGCGTATCACACGGCGCCCGACGCCTGGGTGCGGTGCGCGCCGGGCGACCTGTCGCCGGACCTGCGGGGCGAGCCGGTCCCGCCCGATCCGATTGCAGCGGACCTTGCGAACCTGGTCACGCGTGATTTTGCCGCTCAGGTGGGCGTCGATCCAGCCGATGTCGACGTGACCGGGCTGCTGTCGGTGATCTGGCCGGATACCAGCCTCGGCTGCCCGCGCGCGGGCGCAGAGTACGCCGAGCAGCCGACGCCGGGCTATCGCATCACCGTACGCACCGGAGAAGACGAGGCGATCTACCATACCAATATTCAGGCGTTCGTCCGCTGCGCTCCAGACGGCGAAACCCTGCCGGACGAGGTGATCGCCGCGCTGGGGATGGTCGCGCCGCCGGAAGACTAAAGCGACGTGTTGCTACGCACGCCGCCCTTATGTCTCTTGAGCGCAACGGGCGATCCTGCATCGCCCGTACGCAAATCCCTCGATTGACACCATACTCTGCGCTGTGGTTACGGCACGCTCGGCAGCGGCCGCGCGGTGCGAAGCTGGATCTCCGCCAGCGCATTGAACGCCGCCGCCCGCACGTCCGGATTGCGATCCCGCAACGCAGCATAGAGCGGCTTGAGCGCGTGAACGTGCCCCATCCGCCCGAGGGTGGTCGCCGCCATCACCTTGTCGAACGTGCCGCCCTCTTGCAGCGCGCGGATCAGCACCTGCCGCGCGTTCTGCCCCTTCGGCACGCCCTCGCCGCGCTCCGCCGCCCACTGGATCAGCCACGTCAGTGCGTCGGCCTCAGGGTGTGCGTGCGGCCCCTCGTGCTCCGGTGTGCGCGCCGCCATGAATGCTTCTTCCGCTGCCGTACGCACGTACCACTGTTCGTCTTCCATCATCGCGCGGTAGAGCGCGACCAGCGCCCACGATGCGCGGATGCGGCTCAGCCCGTAGACGGTCGCGCGGCGGATCATGATATCGTCGGCGCGGATTCCGTCCCGCAGGATCGCGTGCCCGCCATCCGGGATCGCGGCCAGCGCCTCGGCAACGGCGCGGCGTAGCTCGTCGGAGCCTTCGAGCAACCCCTGAACCATGATTTCCAGCGCGCGCTCCGTGCCGATCGCGCCGAGCGCCAGCCCTGCCGCGCGCTGCACAGACGGATCCGCGTCGCCGAGCATTGGCTCCAGGTCGCGCAGTGCTTCGCTGTCGCCGAGCGCGCCCAGGCCCACGCATGCAA
>CBINGT010000130.1:0-8635 GCA_966250245.1 uncultured Anaerolineae bacterium | reverse complement strand
CTCAAGGGATCACTGGTTGGTGGCAGATCACCGGTCGCTCGGACAAGCCGATGCATATGAACACCGAGGACGACCTGTTCTACATCAGCAACTATTCGATCTGGCTGGATGTAAAGATCGTCGCCCGCACGGTGATCAGCGTCATCACAGGCAGAGGGGCGTATTAGACCGCCCCACCCCCGTCAGCCAAGTCTCATGACTGTCTGACGTAGACATTTGTCTGCGTGTAGACGACGCTGCCCGGCGCCAGGCCGCGAAAGCGGTGAAGCGTAAACCCCTTCAAGAGGGGATGAGTGCGCGCCAAATAATAGTCTCTATCGGCGTTATCAAGCACTAGCATTCCGCCAATCTTTACCTTTCGGACACTGTGCATCAAGCATGAAGGTCGTGCGCGGCCATCCACGATTACCAAATCGAAATGCTGATCAGGAAACTCGTCAATCTGGCTTGCATAGCGACGGAAGTTCATGCCCGCGAACTGCACATTGCTTGATTGATAGCAATATGGATCGGAAATGGAAGAGAGCGACAGTGGGCCACAAATATCGCCTGGCTCAGGAAGAATCAGGCGGTACTCGAGCTTCGGATGCTGGATTGTGTTTTCCTGTAATTGTGAGTACCACTGCGGATCGTGCTCAACTGAGACGACTTCGGCGCCTCGTTCCAGCCAGAACAGCGTCGAGCCGCCGCTCCCATACTCGAACACGCGCCATCCGGGTATAATCCGGGAAGTCAAGAACTCAATGGCGTCATACGTTAGCCACGGCAGGGCTGCGTCGAGTGTATGCCCTGGTTTGAGTGAGCCCCACCACCTCCGAAGGTACCGCACCTGTCCCGGCGAACTCAAAACTGTGATCAGTCGCTTTGTATTGCGAACAAGCCAGGGGTCGCGCTTGATAACTGACATAGAGTGTCCCTCGTGTGAGTTGCGATTACCGGAGCGATTATCTCTAACGAATATAGAGGTTTATGGGTAGATCGCGTGAACTATCCTAAGAATCAAAGGGTTGTCTTGAAAAAGCTGGCTGTACTCACCAATGAACTCCCACCCTACCGGCGCCCGATCTTCAATAAGCTTGGACGCCAGGAGGGACTCGATATCACAATTTACCTCAACACGCGCACAGAGCCTCACCGGATGTGGTCTCCGGTCGGGGAACTGCCGCACGTTGAGATCGAGACAGTACCCGGCTTCGCAATCAGCTCCCCACAACCGTACAGCGAGCGGGTGGTTTACATCCCGATCGGCGTGCTGTCGGCGCTATTCCGCAAGCGGCCCGACGCCGTCATTTCGGGCGAATTCGGATTCCGCACGTTAATGGCCTGGGCCTACTGCGCGCTCTTCCGCAAGCCGCTGATTATCTGGCAAGGCGAAACCGAGCACAGCGCGGCGTCGATCAGCAACCTTCAACGAAGGGCGCGACAGTTTCTCGCGCGCCGCGCCGCTGGATTTCTCGCTTACGGGCAGGCCGCGCGCCGGTACTTGCACAGCCTGAACGTGGATGACCATAAGATCTCGGTGCTGACGCAGTCGGTTGATAACGACTACTGGATTCAGGCAGCGCGCCGCGCGGATCCCGCCGCAGTCCGCCAGGCGCATCACCTCACCGGACGCGTCGCGCTATTCATCGGCCATCTGCACCCGCGTAAAGGCGCGCATCACCTCATTGACGCCTGGGCCGCGCTGCCTCCCGCACTCCAGGCCGAGAACTCTCTGCTGCTCGTCGGCGACGGCAGCGAGCGCAAACGCCTTAAAGCACAGGTCGCTCGTCTGAAGGCGCAGAACGTCGTGTTTGCCGGAGCCGTCCCATACAACGAGTTAGCCGCCTACTACGCCGCGGCGGACTTTTTCGTGTTCCCCACCCTGCTTGACGTCTGGGGGTTGGTGGTCAACGAGGCGATGGCGTCGGGCCTGCCGGTGCTCTGCTCGCGCTACGCCGGGTGCGCCGAAGAACTGATCATCCCCGGCCAGACAGGCGAAGTCTTCGATCCCACGGATACGCAGACCTTGCGCGACTTACTGGCCCGATGGCTGCAAACTCCCTATACTACACCAGATCCCGCCATCCAGGCCCACATCCAGCACTGGGATTTCGAGCGCAGCGTCAGCGGAATTCTGGAACAATTGACCCGTGTCGGCGTGTTATCCCACCCACAGTCAATTCAGGCCGATCCGCACGAGCCATAATGGATTTATGCTCACTGTATGAACGCAAAGGAAATCTGGCACGGGCTGTCCGATGGGCACTGGCTGAGCGCCATGCTGACGCCAGCCAACCGCAACCGATTGATGAAACTCGCCCTGGCTATTGCGGATCAGGTCGCGTTTTCCGGCAGCAATTTTGTGTTCAGCGTGCTACTCGGCCGCTGGATGCTCTACGAGACGTATGGCGCATTCACCTACGCCTATTCGATTCTGATCCTGCTGGCAAGCTTCCACAACGCCCTGCTGCTTGAACCGTTCACCGTCTTCGGAAGCTCGCAATATCGCTTCACGCTGAAAACCTACACCGACCGCATGGCGCGGCTCCAATGGTATTGGGGCGTGGTGATCAGCGGGATCAGCCTGCCATTCGGGCTGGTGTTGTGGGCAGCGGGCAATCGCGGTCTGGGCGAAGCGATGGTCGGCATGGCGATCGCGCAGGGCGCGATCCTGTATTTCTGGTACGTGCGGCGCAAGTGGTATGTGCTGCAACACATCGAGCGGGCGGTCATCGGCACCACGTTGTACGCAGTCATACAGATCGTCGGAGCCGCACTGCTGCACCATTTGGGCGCACTGACGCCGCTCAGCGCGTTCGCGACCATCGGCGCCGCCGGGCTGATCGCGGGTCTGGTGGGGCAAAGCACACGCACAGACGAGGATGAAGCGCCGCAGTCGCTGCCGCTCCCGCCACTGGTGCGCGAGCACTGGCAATACGGTAAGTGGCTGATGATCGCAGGAATCTTTGCCTGGCTGACCGGGTACAGCTACAACGTGCTTACCGGCAGCATCCTGAGCCTGGCAGACACTGGCGGGCTCAAGGCGCTGCAAAACCTGATCAACCCCGTAACCCAACTCCTGACGGCGTTCAATCTGGTCTTCATCCCCTGGATCGCACGCCGCCACGCCGAGCGCGGGTCGCAAGGAATGAACCGCGACCTGGCGCTTTACGCCGTGTTTTCGACCGGATGCGCCGCGCTGTACTGGGTGGCGCTGAGCCTGTTTCGCGAGCCGATTTTCTCGCTGCTCTATGGCGGGCGGTACACTGAATACAGCGATTTGCTGCCTGCACTCGCGCTCATCCCACTGGTAAGCGCGTTTACCGCGAGCTGGACGATCGGGATGCGCGTGCTGCGACAGACGCAGCTTCTGTTCTGGGTGGACAGCATTGGCGCAGCGTTTACAATTACGGTCGGCGTGCTGCTGGTTGTCCAGTTCGGCTTATCGGGCGCAGTCGCGGGGAGCGTGATCAGCACCGTCATCCGCATCCCGGTCCTGATCGTCCTGTGGCGGCGCGCCACTAGAGCCAGCATTTCAGAGCAAGAGCCTTCCACTTCATGACTCGATCGCAGCGTATCAGCCTGGTCATACTGCTGGCGGTACAGCTCCTTGTGGGAGCGGTTGCCGCTGTGGCGCAACCATTGTGGCTGGGGCACGAGCCGGATTACTTCGGCGTAGTCCGCTTCCTGGTAGAAAACGGGCGCCTGCCCGCGCGGAGCGATTTCGACGCGCAGCGCAGCGCGGACCTCGCCCAGGCGACACAACCGCCGCTGTTCACGTATGCCGCGATGCCGCTGGTTGCCCTGCTGGACGACGGCGATCCGGTGCCACCGGGTTTGCACCCTGGCCTGGTCTGCGAGGGCGCGGCGCCGATCAGCTATCCGTACGTGCTGACGACCGAGTACAACATGCCGGTCGGCGGCACGCCCGCGGCGGGATACAGCCTGCGCCTGCTGAACCTGCTCTTCGCGCTCGGCATGACGGCCGTCGTATACTTCGCCGCGCGCCAGATCGCTCCGGGCCATCACTCGCTGGCGCTGCTCGCTGCGGCGCTCGTCGCGTTCCAACCGCAGATCTTCGCGCTTGAAGTGTTCATCAGCGGCGAGAGCTTGCTTCTCCTCATCAGCGCCGCCAACGTTTACTTCGCGCTGCGCCTGCTGCGCGTGGACACGCTCCGCCCGGTCGATCTGGCGGGAGTCATTCTCACCTCGATCCTCGGCCCGCTCACGAAGACCAACGGCTATGTGCTGCCAATCGCGACGGTGGCGCTGCTGGTATACCTGATCCTGCACCACATGGCGACCAACCGGCACAGCCGGGCAACGAGGCTGCTGCTTATCGGCGCCGGGATGTTGGTGCTCGGGCTTGTCGCGTTGAGCGTCTTCAACTATGTGCGGTACGGCAGCATCATCGGGCGCTACGAAAACGTTTTTAGCGCAGCCATCGTCCGCCTAAAAGACTTCGATTTGGTGAACGTTGTCGCCACACTGCGCGACACATATTACGACTACACCAGCGTGTTTCCGATTCAGCGGCAGAAGGCGCTGTGGCTTTACACGTTTGGCGGCCTGTTCGGCTTTCTCCCGTTCTTCGCCCACCTGATCGCGGCGGCAGCCCGCCGTAACATGCGCCTGTTCGCGATGGATGCTTTGCTGCTGGTGTATGCGCTGGTGGCGCTCGCCCTTGTGCTGATGCGCGCGAATCTCGTCAACGACCTGACGCCCGACAAGACGCATACGCCGGTCCGCTACTACGTCTCCGGCCTGCCGGCGATGGCGGTGATGCTGGCGATCGGCTGGCATTCGCTTGTGCCGCGCGCCTGGATACAAGCCATCGGTGAGCGGTTCCAAGCGGCTGCGCGGCTGAAACCGTGGAATTGGATCGGCTGGGCGTGGGCGTTGGTGTGGATCGGCGTCGTCGTGTGGAATGTCGCGCCATATATGCGGGAGCATCCTTCCCGCTCAGTGTACTCGGCCGAGGAATTTGAAGCACTTGCCGCGCGGAACGGCGCGACGCTCGTGCCGGACGATCCGTCGATTCCAGTGGACGTACCCCGCCTGCGCGCCTACGAAGCGAGCGCGGGGGACGATGGCATCCTACGGCTGACCGCATACCTGCAAGTGGCGGAGACGCCCAACCTGAACTACGCCGCCCGCGTGCTGGTCGAGGATGGCAACGGATCATCGAGCGCCTGCGAGCTGATCCCGCACGACGGCCTTTATCCGGTCCCACGATGGGAGCCAGGGCAGATCGTAGCAGTGGACATGGCGATTCCGAACTGCACGGACGGCGCGGATGCGCTCAGCGGCCCGCTGGATGTGACGCTCGGCTGGCTGCCCGCCGACACCGCCGGGCAGTTTGTCGCCCAGGACGCTCAGGGCACGCAGCGAATCACCGTCGAAGGGTCTCTACCCCGCGCGCGGACCTGCCTCACGAACCTCGGCGTGATCGGCGAGGTGTTCCAGGTGGTCCAGTACAACGGTCCGACAACTGCCACGGCGGGAACCCCATTCCTGCCCTCGGTCAACTGGTACGTGCGCGACGCCGTGCCGCAGGGCAATTTCGCGCGCGATTACGTCATGGCGCACGCCGAAACGGGAGAGGTCTTCACGTGCCGCGGCACGCCTCGGATGGGCGATCACCCCATCATGCGGTGGCGGCGGGGCGAGATCGTGTACTTCGACCAGTGCGCGATCGGGATTCCGGCTACAGCGACGCCGGGCGAGTACAACCTGTACATCGGACTGGCCGACCTTGAGACCGGCGAACGCCTGCCTGTGACGCCAGTCGAAGCTGAAGCAAGCGGCGACCAGTTGCTGCACGTGGCAAAGGTGACGGTCCAGCCCGCAGCGCAACCGGTGGCCGGGGCGAATTAGCGCCGCACAGACGGGCATTGATACAAAGCCGGTTTCGCGTTACGCTAGGCCACTATCTAAATCAGGGAATATCGGGAGCGACAGAGCATGAAAACAGCGCTTGTGTGTGGTGCAGGCGGATTTATCGGCGGGCACCTGGTCAAAAAGCTGAAGCGTGAAGGCTATTGGGTGCGGGGCGTAGACATCAAGCATCACGAGTTCGCGCCGACGCAAGCTGATGAGTTCCTGCTGCTCGACCTGCGCGAAGAGGAAAACTGCCAGCAGGCGCTCACGCTCAACGGCGGGACGTTCGACGAGGTCTACCAGCTCGCGGCGGACATGGGCGGGATGGGCTTTATCCACTCCGCCGAGTGCGAGATTATGCACAACAGCGCGCTGATCAACATCCACATGATCCACAACGCCTCGCAGATGGGCGTGCCGCGCTACTTCTTCTCCTCGTCGGTGTGCGTCTATCGCGACATGCAGCCCGGCGAGCCGGAGATGACCGAAGCCGAAGCCATCCCCGCCAACCCGGACAACGAGTATGGTTGGGAGAAGCTCTACGCCGAGCGGATGGCGATGGCCTACGAGCGCAACCGGGGCATAACCGTCCGTATCGCACGCTTCCAGAACTGCTACGGTCCGGAAGGGACGTGGCGCGGCGGCCGTGAGAAGGCGCCCGCAGCCATCTGCCGCAAGATCGCCGAGGTGGAAGACGGCGGCACGATCGAGGTGTGGGGCGACGGAACGGCGATCCGCTCGTACACCTACGTCGATGATATGGTGGATGGCATCTTCCGCCTAATGCACTCCGACCTGCAGGGGCCGGTCAACATCGGCTCGCCGCAGTACGTGTCGGTCAACGAGCTGGTGCAGACGGTGGCCGAGGTAGCGGGCAAGCGCATCAACGTCCGTCACATCGACGGACCGGTCGGCGTGCACGCGCGCAACTTCAGCAACGCGCGCATCTACTCGCTGGGCTGGCGCGCGCAATACGACCTGCGCGCCGGAATCGAGCGCACCTATCCTTGGATCGAAGCCCAGGTCAAGGCAGCGCAGTTCCAGGAAGCATAACTGCCCCTCACCGCGTCACAATCGAAACCGATTACGTGCCGGGTCACCTCAACATTGGCCCGGCCGTTTTTTGCTGGTATAGTAATTTGGACAATCCCACAACGACCTGCGTTGACACTTTCGTGAAAATAGGCATAAGCTTATACTGTAACAGCACGCGGCCGAAGAGCAGTACCAAGTAGCAGTGGCAAATGGCTCCTGATGAAGAGGGGAGCCAGGCTGCCGACGCCGGGCAAGTACTTTACAGCACATCGATATTGTTTACATCACACTGCCCCGCGCTCCTCCGCCGGTGCACCTGAAAACTCAAACCTTACACGCTCCTATAACGGAGGGACTATGGAGTCTCTAGTCGAGCGAGCGAAAACCCAGCGCGGTAGATTTTCATTTGCCAGTTTTCGCGAGCTAAACGTCTTCATGGCGTTCTTGCTGCTCTGCGTCTTCTTCTACTGGCGCAATCCAGATGTTTTCGCGCAACCGAACAATATCGCCATCATCATGCGCTTCGTGGCGACCTTCGGCATGCTGGCGATCGGCGAGGTGCTGGTCATCATCACGAAAGGGATCGATCTCAGCGTGGGGTCGCTCACCGCGCTGACCGGCGTGGTCTGCGCGTGGCTGATTCTCAAGGGATGGGACATGATCGGCCTGGAGCCGATCGGCGCGATCCCGGCGATCCTGATCACCTTGCTGATCGGCGTTGCGTTCGGCATCTGGCACGGGCTGTTCGTCACCAAGCTGAACATCCCCGCGTTTATCATCACGCTCGGCACATGGTTGCTGGCGCGCGGTCTAGCGAGCTACGCCACGCGAGGCTACCCGGTCGTCTTCCCCTATGGCGACGAGCGCTATCGCAGCTTTTTGCAGCTCGGCCAGGGAGACTGGCACTCGATCCCGTACTCGTTCATCATCGTGTTGATCATGGCGGCGATCGTGTCGTTCATTCTGAACCACACCAAGCTCGGCTATCGGATCTACGCCGTGGGCGGAAATCTTGAGGCAGCGCGGCTATCCGGCATCAACGTCGACCGGGTGCGGATCTTCTGCTATGCCACCAGCGGCCTGATGGGCGCGATAACCGGCGTGTTGCTCGCGTCGCGTCTCGGCCAGGGCACGCCGACCGTCGGAAGTGCATACGAACTGTGGGCAATCGCCGCTGCTGTGATCGGCGGGACGAGCCTGCTCGGCGGCGAGGGCACGATCCTCGGGGCGCTGTTGGGCGCGGGGATTGTCGGCGTGATGCAGAACGGCATGGTGCTTGAGAATGTCTCGTCGTATCTGCAAGAAGTGATTTTAGGCGTTGTGCTGGTGGTCGCGGTCGTGTACGACACGCTGCGGCGCCGCTTTACCGAACGGAAGGTATAACGCGGCTGCCTGCGTTCTACCCAGGCAGCACTGGATCGGTGTAAGGGAAAGGAGCATCTCTCAACCCATACATAGGTTACCTTCAGCAAGTGCAAGAGTCTCGCCTAACACAAGTATTCGTTTTAAGGAGGGACCATGAAGCACATTTCCGCTATTCTATTCGCGCTCGCGCTGGTCGTCGGATTGGCGCTCCCCTTTACGGGTCCGCAACCTGCGCAAGCGCAAGACGATCTGCGGATCGTGGTAATCGGCAAGTCGGTTGCGCCGTACTGGTCGAATGTTGAAACCGGCGTACGCGCCGCGGCCGAAGCGTTGGGGCTGGGCGAGGATCAGGTGATCTTCTTCGTCCCGCCGC
>CBINGT010000129.1:0-8640 GCA_966250245.1 uncultured Anaerolineae bacterium | reverse complement strand
CGCCTCGTGACCGGCTGCGCCGTGCGCGTGCACGTCGATGAAGCCGGGCAGCAGCGTCAAGCCGCTCGCGTCGATGGTGCGGTCCGCGCCCAGACGGGGTGGGTCGCCGGGGCCGAGTAGCGCGATCCGGTTGCCGTCGACCAGCAGCCAGCCGCGCTCCCACGCCTCCGCCGCCGTGACGACGCGCCCGCCGTGAAAAAGTATCTTCTCCGTCATGATTGTGTCTGTCCCTTCCGGGTCGCTGTGGGCCCGCGCGCTATTCCGTGAGCGTTACTTTGTTCAGGCCGCGCGGCGAATCGACGTCGATCCCGCGCGCTTCGGACAGGCCCAGCGCCAGAAGCTGCCCCGGCACGATCGCGATGATCGGCGTCAGCCACTCCGGCACGCCGACCGGAAGCGGCAGCGCCAGACGCGCATCCTGCAGGACTTCGGGCGAGTTCGAAATGATCGTCAGGTCCGCGCCGCTTTCGCGGAACGTTTGCAGTGATTCGGACATGGAGTGCAGGGCCTCGCCCTCGGGCGCGATCGCGATCAGCGGAAAGCCGGGCTGCACGATCGCCTTAGGACCGTGGTGGAAGTCGGCGGAGCTGTACGCTTCGGCCACGACGTAGGTCAGTTCTTTGAGCTTGAGCGCCAGCTCGAAGCCGGTGCAGTAATTGAACCCACGCGCCAGCGTGACGCAGTGCGACATGAAGGTATAGCGCGCGGCGGCCTCGCGCGTGTGCGCGTTCATACCAAACGTCTCACGCATCCACACCGGGACGCGTTGCAGGGCATCGTCCCATTCGGACGAGCCGCTGAGTTCGGCGGCCAGCAGCGCGATCGCCATCAATTGTGCGGTGTAGGTCTTTGTCGCGGCGAGGCTGCGCTCTGGCCCGGCCTGGAGCGGGATGTGATGGTCGGCGATCTGGGCCAGCGGGGACTCGGCGTCGTTGGTGATGGAGAGCGTCGTCACCGCACCGCGCTCTTTCGCTTCTTCGAGGACACGCGCCGGTTCGATCGACCGGCCCGACTGCGAGATGCCGATCACCAGCGCGCCGTCGAAGCGCGGCGTCCGCTGGTAGATCGTGGTGAGCGAGGGCGCCGCCAGCCCCACGGTGAGCCCGGTCAGCGCGCCGAGAGTGTACTGGGCGTAGCGGGCGGCGTTGTCGGACGTGCCACGCGCGACGATCACCACATAGCGCGGCTGAGCGTCCCGAATCGCGCGGGCGATCTGCGCGATATGGGATCGCTCGTCGTCCAGCAGGCGCTGCAGCACTTCCGGCTGCTCGGCGATTTCGTTCTCAAGGCGGGTTGTCATCCTGTTTAATCCTTTTCTTGAGAGCAGGTCGCTCGTAGGACCACTGCTCCGGCGGACTGGCGAGTCACCCCAGGGACGACCGTTCCAATTTGCCGCCGGTGATTGACTTTCAAAAAAACTCGTGATATGAATAGAAGCGCAAGTGGATTATGCCACTATATGCCACTTGCTGCTAGAAAGAGAACTTCGCGCTGAAACTGTGCCAGCCGGCGCACGAACAGCACATGCAAAAGACATTTTACCCATGCCTGTTTCCCGCCATCTGAGGCACATGGTCAACGCCCGGTCCGGATGTTTGTGGCCGCGAGAATGGTTGCCGCCTGCCGGCACCCCGCTCGGCGAAAGGTGCGTTCCATAAAAGTGCTGCTTCTTGGTCAATTGAAAGGTTGAAGCCCGTGACGCTCTCCCTGCAAGAAAAAATCGGCCGGATGTTGTTGGTAGGGTTTGAAGGGCTGGAAGCACCGCAATACATTCTCGACTGGCTGGCGGAAGGGCGAATCGGCGGGATCATCCTCTTTGCGCGCAATATCGAAACGCCCGAGCAAACCGCGACGCTGGTCCGCTCGTTGCAGGCTGCTGCCAAGCACCCGCTGCTGATCTCCATCGACCAGGAAGGCGGGATCGTCGCGCGGCTGCGGGACGGGTTCACCGAAAGCCCCGGCGCGATGGCGCTCGGCGCCAGCGGCTCGGAAGAGCTGGCCGAGCGCGTCTCGTACGTGCTCGGTACGGAACTGCGCGCCCTCGGCATCAACTTCAACCTCGCTCCGGTGGTCGACCTCGGCCACGACAGCAGCAACCCGGTGATCAGCACGCGCACGCTCGGCTCTGACGCGGAGCAGGTGGCGCGGTTGGCGGTCGCCGAGGTGCGCGGCTTCCAGGCGGCAGGCGTCGGCGCGTGCGCCAAGCACTTTCCCGGCCACGGCAACACGCCGACTGACTCGCACGTCGATCTGCCGGTGGTGAGCGGCTCGCCGGATTTCCTCTGGAAGCATGACCTCGTGCCGTTCCGCGCAGTGGTCGATGCCGGGATCGCCAGCGTGATGATCAGCCATGTCAAGTTTGAAGAGATCGACCCCGATTATCCCTCGACGCTTTCTCCGGCGATCATTACCGGGCTGCTGCGCAAGGAGATCGGGTTCGACGGGCTGATTGTCACCGACTGCATGGAGATGCGGGCGATCACGCTCAACTATGGCGCGGGCGAATCGGCGGTGCTCGCGGCCCTGGCAGGCGTCGACGCGATGTTCTTCTCGCACACGCGCGAAAACCAGGAAGCCGCGTACAATGCGCTGGTCGAGGCGGCGGAGTCCGGCCGCCTGTCGATGGAGCAGATCGACGCGGCGAATGCACGGCTGGACGCATTTGTCGCGCGCTTCCCGGCGCTCGAGCCGGGCGACCTCTCTGTGATTCGCAAGGCGGAGCACCTCGCCGTGTGCCGCGCGGCTGCTCAGGCCGGGACGGTGCTGTTGGGCGAGGGCGCGGCGCTGCTGCCGATCCGGCCGGATACCCAGCGAGTCGCCGTGATCGAGTTCGCGTCCCACCTTGAGACTGCGGCGCTCGATCAAGGCGGGCTGAGCGGGCTTGGCACTTTGCTGAAGGCCGAAGCGCCGCGTGTCGTGCATATTACCCTCAAGGCCGCCGACCCCGATCCCGATGCGCTCGAGAAGGCGCGTCGTCTGGCCGGGGAAACGGACGTGACCATCGTCGCCACGCGCAGCGCGCATCTCAATCCAGAGCAGCGCGAGATCGCCCAGGCGATGCTGGATGCCTCGTATAAGAGCATTTTGCTCTGCTTGCGCAACCCGTATGACGTCGAGGTGCTCGACGGCGCAGACGCAATCCTGTGCACTTGCGGGGATGGCGCGCCTTCGCTTCAGGCAGCGGTTGATGCGCTGTTGGGACGGTTCACCCCAACAGGCCGGCTGCCCGTTCCTGTCCGCAGCGCAGTGTAAGCTCGACTGCGCCTAGCCTTTTCGCTGCTTTTCCAGGTATCGGGAAGAGGGCGTCGCAATAATACGCCTGATTTCGAAAGAAAGCTCTGTCATCTTTTCGGAGGGAAAAATGCGACGAATTACACTCCTGATCGTGCTGGCGCTGATTCTGACCAGCGTCGCGCCGGCGCTCGCGCAGGAAGGGCCGACCGGCACCTTCTACGCGGCGTGGCCGTATCCGCTGCCGCCTGACGGGCACCTCAACAGCTTCGCGACCGGCGGCCCTGGTCAGGGCGCGGGCATCGGGCTGTACTGGCGTTGGGTCGAGCTTCCGCTGGCCTTCTACCTGGCGGCTGATGCGAGCTACGAAGGGTGGCTGGCTGAGAGCTGGGAGTTTGAAGGCGACGACGCGTTTGTCGTCCGTCTGCGCCAGGATGCCGTCTGGAGCGATGGCACCCCCATCACCGCTGACGATGTGGTCGGCACCTATGCCATCGGCCGGATCCTGAAGTGGTCCGAATTCAACTACGTCAGCGCGGTCGAAAAGGTTGATGACTTCACCATTCGCTTTGCGCTGTCGAACCCCTCGCTGGTGGCGCAGCACCTGATCCTGCGCTCCCCGATCCGCAGCATGGTCACCTATGGCGACCTGGCGCAGAAGGCGCTGGACCTGATCGCCAGTGGCGCTGAGGTGGACGGCGAAGAGTGGAGCGCGCTCCAGACCGAGATCCTTGAGTTCCGTCCCGAGTCCATCATCGCCAGCGGCCCCTTCATCTACACGCTGGACGACGTGGGCGACAGCTTCATGACCCTCCACTGGCAGCCGAACAGCATCTTCTCCGACACCGTCCAGTTCGGCGAAGTCCGGATCTGGTACGGCGAGACCGAAGCCGTCACCCCGCTGGTGCTCGATGGCGAAGTGACCTACGCGACGCATGGCTTCCCGCCCGCGACCGATCAGGCGATGCAGGAAGCTGGCCTGCGCGTCATCCGCGCGCCTTACCTCTACGGCGCGGCGATCTACATCAACCATGACGTGTATCCGTTCAACCGGCCTGAAGTTCGCCAAGCGATGGCAATGGTGATCGACCGCGAAGAGAGCGCGTTCCTCACCAAGGGCCTCAGCGCGGAGCCGGTGCGCTACATGGCCGGCCTCGCTGACAGCCTGGTCGATCTGTGGCTGTCCGAAGAGGACAAGGCCGAATTGAACACCTACGAGTACAACCCCGAGGCGGCCGAGGAACTGCTGCTGAGCATCGGCTTCACGCGCGATGAAAACGGCAAGTGGCTCGACGACCAGGGCAACCCGGTCACCGGCGAGTACACCTTCCAGGCCGAGTGGGCCGACTACGGTGCCGCGGCGCAGCATGCGGTGGAAGAATTGAATGACTTCGGCTTCGACATCACCGGCCGCGCGGTTCAATGGCAGCAGCTTGACGAAGACATCCGCAACGGCAACTTCGTTCTCAGCGTTCGTAGCTGGGGTGCTGCGTCCTCGTTCCCGTATGACCAGTTCACCGGCCCGCTGCACTTCTGGAACTACACCGGCCTGACCGAAGGCCAGCCCGGCATCAACTTCGCGATGGAGCTGGATTGGAACGGCGAGCAGATCGACTACACCGCGCTGATCGCGGAGACGGGTGCTGGCCTCGATCTTGAGTCGCAGCGTCCGGCGGTGGCCGAGGCGGCCAAGATCTTCAACGAGCTGCTGCCCGTGATCCCGCTGAGCATGGCGCTGACCAACAACCCGCTCAACGAGAACCTGGCGGCGGGCGCGCCAGCCGACGACGATCCGATCTGGCTCAACGGCGGTGGTGCAGCGGACAACTACATCACTTATCTGGTGCTGCACGGCACGCTTACGCCGGGCCCCGACGCCTAGTCGGCTGCGGGTTTGCACCGCGTTCGACCGGGTGGGGGGCAACCCCCACCCGGCTCCCGCTACCGGGGATCGTCCGCATTCTGGACCCTGCGTTCGAGCCGGAATCCTCGCCTGACAACTGAACGAATTGATGGCGGCAGTTCAGTGCGCCGCACGGAAAAGATCATGGAAGCAACTTCTGTAACTCCCGCTGCTCAACCGGGCGCCCCGGCGGCCTCACGCAGATCGTCATGGTGGACCGTGCTCAGAAATACGCTGAACAACTACACGGTCCAGACGGTTTTGCAGGCGTTCCTGACGATCTGGGCGGTGATGACGTTCACCTTTGTCCTGATTCGCCAGATGCCGTCGAACCCGGTCGAAATCGAGACGGAGCGGCTGATCCGCGAGGAACAGCTTTCGTATGACGAAGCGTACTCGAAGGCCGCGTCGTTGTTTGACTTTGACCCCGACCAGCCGATCATCGAACAGTACGCCGAATACATCGGCAAGCTGATCCGGTTCGACCTCGGACAGTCGATCACGTCGGCGGGCACGCCAGTTCTCGACCAGATTCTGCAATACCTGCCGTGGACGCTCTTCAGCGTCGGCATGGGCCTGCTGATCAGCTTCACGGTCGGCATCTTTGTCGGGATGGCGATGGCGTACTGGCGCGGCGGGATTTTTGATAACGTAATTACGGCGATTGCTTCAATTCTCTTTGGCATCCCGAACTATATTATTGCGCTGCTGATCATCCTGATCCTGGGCGTGCAGCTTCACGTCTTCAGCGTGGCGAACTCGCTTGGCCGTGTCGACCCGACCATCGAGCCAGGCTTCACACCGGAGTACATCGGAAGCGTCTTGCAGCACGCCACCCTGCCGGTGCTGACGTATGTCTTTGCGACCGTCGGCGGCTGGATCCTGACGATGAAAAGTAGCACGATCTCGACGCTGGGCGAGGAGTATGTCACGGTCGCCCACGCGCGTGGATTGCCGCAGCGGCGCGTCCTCACGGCATATGTGGGGCGGAACGCGATGCTGCCGCTCGTCACCCGGCTGGCGATCAGCATCGGGTTCGTGGTCGGCGGTAGCGTGATCATCGAAGACATTTACCGCTATCGCGGCCTGGGGAAGTTCCTGACCACGGCTATTGTCGCGCGCGACTACACGTCGATGCAGGGCGTCTTCCTGGTAATTGCGATCTCCGTCGTGGTAGCGAATATGCTGGCGGACGTGCTTTACGGCGCGCTTGATCCGCGCGTGCGGATTGGGAAGGAACGCTGAGGATGGATTTTCAGAGCATCGCCAGCCCGACCGGCTTTGTTCTCGGCGCAGTGTGCGGCCTCGTTCCGCTGGCTGTTGGCATCCGCAATAAGACGCTTTTGCCGGGCATCCTGGGCTTCCTCGCGTGCCTGTTCAGTGGCTTCGCGTGTAATGTCTTCGGCGGCGTGCCGATGATCGTTCTGACGGTGGCGGTGGTCATCTCGTACACCTACACCGACAAAGACGACCCGTTCCTCTCGCGCGCCAGCATCGAAGAGATCGACTTTGACGAAACCCTCACGCAGACGATTACGCGGCGGCTGGCGTCATTGGGCCGCACCACACGCGCCGCAATGCGCGCGCTGGTTCGTAACAAGGCCGGGTTCCTCGGCTTCCTGGGGCTGGCGTTCTTCTTCGTGCTGACCGTGTTTGGCCCGATGCTTATCGAGTATGACGGCAAGCCGCATTATTACGACCGCCGTGTGGAAGGCGCGATCAGTCTATTCCAGGGCCCGTCGAAGGAGTTCCCGCTGGGGCTGGACTGGCAGGGGCGGGACATCCTCTCGCACATCGTCCACGGCGGCCGGTCGCTGATCTTCACCGCGATCCAGGCGGGCGCGCTGACCACGGTTATCGCCGTTTTCCTGGGGGCGACGGCGGCGCTGATCGGCGGCTTCCTCGACCGCATTCTGAACGCGATCGCGAACTTTATTCTGACGATCCCGCAATTCCCGTTACTGGTGGTACTGGCGGGGCTCATCAGTTTTCAAAGCAGGTTCTACTTAGCCTTGCTGCTGGCCGTGTTAGACTGGCCGACGCTGATGCGCGCCGTCCGCGCCCAGGTGCTCAGCCTGCGCGAGCGCGATTATGTGGAAGCGGCGCGCGTGCTCGACCTGGGGACGCCGCACATCATGGTGCGCGAAGTGCTGCCGCAGATGATCAGCTACGTCGCCATCAACATGATCTTCTCAATCCAGGGCGCGATGTACGCGATTGTCGGTCTGGTGTTCCTGGGAATGGTCCCGTTCACCGAGCCGGACTGGGGCGTGATGATCTACATGGGCCGCTCGCAGGGCGCGCTCTTTACGGCCGAGGCGGCGAGCATTCTGCTGTCGCCGGTATTGGCGGTGGCGCTGTTCCAGCTCTCGCTGGTGCTGTTCACACGCTCGCTGGAAGAAGTGTTTAACCCTCGCCTGCGGGCCGGGTTGTAGGAACAACGCGATGGCAGACTCGAACTCTCAAGTTGTTCTCAGTGTTCAGGACATATCGATCAGCTACCTGGCGCATCGAGGCCGCGTCCAGGCCGTCAGCCATGTCTCGTTTGATCTGCACCAGGGCGAGTCTTTGGCGCTGATCGGCGAGAGCGGCTGCGGCAAATCGACGCTGAACCTGGGCATTATCCGCCTGCTGCCGAAGACCGCTTCGATTGACACCGGCAAGGTGCTCTATCGCCAGCGCGACGGCAAGGTGGTGGACGTGCTCAAGTTCAACCAGCGCGAGATGCGCGCGTTCCGCTGGGCGGAGTGCGCGATGATCTTCCAGGCGGCGCTGAACTCGCTGAACCCGGTTATTCGCGTGCGCGAGATGGCATACGACACGGCCGAGGCGCATGGGCATCGCAACCGCGCCCGCACGCGCGAGCGGATGCTGGAACTGTTTCGCAAGGTGCGGCTCGATCCGGAGCGCGTGTTCGACGCGTACCCGCACGAACTCAGCGGCGGGATGCGCCAGCGCGTGCTGCTGGCGCTCGGCGTGCTGCTCAACCCGCAGGTGGTGATCCTCGACGAGCCGACGACCGCGGTCGATATCCTGACGCAGCGCACGATTCTCGAGGTGCTGAAAGACCTGCGCGAGTCGATGGGTTTCAGCATCATCTTCATCAGCCACGACCTGTCGATTGCCGCGGAGATGGCGGACACAGTCGCGACGATGTACGCCGGGGAGATCGTCGAGATCGGCCCGGTAAACGAGCTATTCTACCGGCCGCGCCACGCGTATACGCTTGGGTTGTTGCAAGCTGTTCCGAAACTGAGCACCGGCGCGGAAGACCTGTTCAGCATTCCGGGCAGCCCGCCGGACCTGATCGAGCCGCCGCCCGGCTGCAAGTTCCACCCGCGTTGCGCGTTCGCGACGGACCGTTGCCGTACCGAGCCGCCGCCGCTGGTCGAAGTGGCGCCAGGGCATCGCGTGGCGTGTTTCGAATCCGACCGCGTGCTGGCCGAGAGCGCGCATGTGTCAAACGGGCACCTCGCCCAGCCGAGTGAGCAATTGGAATCATGAGC
>CBINGT010000128.1:0-8696 GCA_966250245.1 uncultured Anaerolineae bacterium | reverse complement strand
GTTGGTAGCCGATTTGCCGGTGAGCGTTTCCTCACCCCAGATGCCCAGCGCATCGTCCCGGATCTGGAAGGCGATTCCCAGGCTGCGCGCGAAAGTGGTGTACGCCTCGATCACCGCCTCGTCGCCGGTCGTCAGCAGCGCGCCGATCCGCGCCGCCGCCTCGATCAGCGTGCCGGATTTGTGCGCGATCATCGTGATGTACTCGTCCGGCAGCACGCGCTCGCGCGTCTCGAAGTCGATGTCGAGCACCTGCCCCTCGCACGTCCACAGGCACGCCTGCGACAGCGCTTCCGACACCCGCACCACGCGCTCCGCCGGGATCCCCCCGTGCATCAGCCGCGCCATAGCGATGTTTGCCAGCGCATACAGCCCGTCGCCGACGTTGATCGCCTGCGCCGTGCCCCAGCGCGTCCACACTGCCGGGCGGTGGCGGCGCTCTAGCGACTTATCCATCACGTCGTCGTGGATCAGGGTGAAGTTGTGCAACAGCTCCAGCGCGGCCGCCGCCGGAAGCACCGGGCGATAGTCTCCACTAATAGCCTGCGCGACCAGTGCCATCAGCAGCGAGCGGATCTTCTTCCCGGCGACGCGCCGCCGTTCCTCGACCGCGTGGGGCGGCAGGTCCCATCCGAACTGGTAATCGACAACCGCCCACAGCAGCGGCGCGACCGGCTCTTGCTCAGCGCGGATCGCGCGCATTTCCGCGTCGATCGCATCTATAATCGGCTCGAAAATCGCGTTGTCCAGAGTGGTGGCCATCCAAACGAATCCTTTCCCGGCCATCCCGCGAGCGCCTACTGTTATCGCATACGCCGCGCTGTCGCGCCAGAAACAGCGGACACGCGTAAACTCATATTGCCGCCCGCCGCTAAACGATCTAAACTCGCAGGCGCCACCAGAAATGAAGGAAGGGACCTTGAGCGCCACACCACTGACTCAGATACGCGTCTCGGCCCCTGGCAAGCTGATGCTGCTGGGCGAGCACGCGGTCGTTCACCACCGCCCCTGCCTGGTGACCGCGATGGATGCGCGGCTCTATCTCAAGCTCGAACTGACCGAGCCGGGCGACGACACGTTTACCGTCTATGCGCCGGATGTCGGCGTGGACGGCAGCCAGGGCCGCATCTCGACGGCGTTCCAGGACGAGCACGCGCTCGCGCCGGGCACGCGATTTATCGAGAGCACGCTGGCCGTTTTCCGCGAGCATTATGAGCTCACCCACGGGCTGATCATCCGCACCCGCAGTGACTTTTCGAGCGGCCTCGGCCTGGGGAGCTCGTCGGCGACGGTCGCCGCGATGCTGTTCGGCCTGTCGCAGCTTTTCGGCCTCTCACTGGAGCCCGACGAGCTGTTCCACCTCGGGATCGAAGCCGTGCGGCGCGTGCAACATCTCGGCTCCGGCTTCGACCTGGCAACTGCAATCTACGGCGGCACGCTGTTCTACGACAACGCGCGCCCGCGCCAGATTCACCCGATTAAAATCCCGAGCCTGCCGCTGGTCGTCGCGTACAGCGGAGTCAAAGCCGACACGCCGACCTATGTCCGCCGCGTCAACGAGCGGTTGGAGCATTGGTCCGACGCGATCAACGGCATTTTCGACATAATGGCGCACATGGTCAAAGACGCGCGCTGCGCCCTCGAAGACGGCGACTGGCCTGCCCTCGGCGAGCTGATGGACATCCAGCAGGGGCTGGTGCATGCCCTCGGCGTGGACACGAAAGAAACCGCGCGACTGGTCTTCGCCGCGCGCGAGGCTGGCGCGTACGGCGCCAAGCTCAGCGGCGCGGGCGGCGGTGACTGTGTCATCGCGCTGGCGCCCGAGGATAAGCGTGCCGAGATCGAAGCGGCATTGATCGCAGCCGGCGGCGAGATCGTTCACACCGCGCCGCACGCGCCCGGCGTCCGCGTCGAGCCTGAAGGTGACGCCCCGTGACGGGTCCGGTGACCGCGCAAGCCTGCGCGAACATCGCGTTCATCAAATACTGGGGCCGCCGCGATCACGCGCTGCGCCTGCCGCTGAACGGCTCGATCTCCATGAACCTCGACGCGACGAGGACCACCACCACCGTCGAGTTCGATCCGGCGCTGGACACTGATCGCGTCGCTATCCAGGGCGAGCCCGCCAACGAGCTGGCGGCGCGGCGCGTCTCCCGGCACCTCGACCGCGTGCGCGAGATGGCCGGGATCACGACGCGCGCGTGCGTCGTCTCGATCAACGGCTTCCCGATGGGCACCGGCATCGCCTCATCCGCGTCGGCGTTCGCTGCGCTGACCCTCGCCGCGTGCGCCGCTGCCGGGGTGTCACTCGACGAGCGGGCGCTTTCGATCCTGGCGCGTCTTGGCTCCGGCTCGGCCTGCCGCTCGATCCCCGCCGGATTCGTGGAGTGGCACGCGGGAGCCGACAGCGAATCGTCCTACGCCGAGACGATCGCCCCGCCGGAGCATTGGGACCTGCGCGACCTGATCGCAATCGTGCAAACCGAGCACAAGGACGTCGGCTCCACAGCGGGTCAGACGCTGATCGACACCAGCCCGTTCAACGCGGCGCGGATCGAAGCGGCGGAGCGTGGCCTGCCGGTGGTGCGGCGCGCGATCCTGGAATGCGATTTTGAGACGTTCGGCGAGGAAACGGAGTTGGAAGCGCTGCGAATGCACGCCGTCGCGCTGACGACGCGACCCAGCGTGATCTACTGGCAGCCGGAAACGGTGCGGATCATGCAGGCGGTCCGCGCGTGGCGCGACGAAGGGCTGCCCGCGTATTTCACCATCGACGCGGGCGCAAACGTCCACGTGCTGTGCCAGGGCGCGGACGCGGATGCGGTCGAGGAGCGGTTGCGCGCGATCGAAGGCGTGCGCCAGATTCTGTCGAACCGGCCCGGCCCGGCGACTCACTTGATCGACGAGCATCTGGTCTGGCCCGCAAATTAGCGTCGAAAAGGAAAGCGCTCCGGCGGTTGTAACCATGCCGGAGCGCCTGACAATTCGGCTTTGTTTTGGCTAGCCGCTCGCGCTGAGCGGCTAACTGCTGGGCTTCTTACCCCGCCGTCCAGCCGCCGTCCGCGACCAGGACTTCCCCGTTCACGAATGACGCATCATCCGACGCCAGGAACAGGACGGTGCGCGCCAGCTCGATCGCTTCCGCGGTGCGCGTTGACATCGGCAGGGTCGTCTGCAGGCGTTCCATGCCGAGCGGGTTCGGGTTGCGCACGGCGATGTTGGTCGCCACGCCGCCCGGGCAAACGACGTTGCAGCGAATCCCCTGCTTGGCGTAGTGGTATGCGATGCTACGCGTCAGCCCGACAAGCGCGTGCTTGGACGTGGTGTAGCTCGCACCCGCGCGCCCGCCGAACAGACCGCCGACCGACGAGACGTTGACGATGGAACCGCTCTGCTTGGGCAGCATGATCTGCAGCGCCCGGCGGCAGATGTACATCGGCCCGTCGAGGTTGACGGCCATGATCTTGCGCCACAGGTCGTCTTCCAGCTCGCCGACCGGCACAAATTCGTCCATGATACCGGCGTTATTCACGACGATGTCGAGCGTGCCAAAGGCTTCCACCGCCGCATCGACCATACGCTCGGCTTCGGCGCGCACGGATACATCCCCACCGATCGTCTTCAGCGATGAGGCTGCCCCGTCGCCGATTTCCTGCGCGAGCGTATCCAGTTCGTTCAACACGATGTCGCTGGCAACAACCTTCGCGCCTTCCGCGACAAACAGCTTGGCGATTTCGCGTCCAATTCCATACGCGGCGCCGGTTACGAGGGCTACTTTGCCTTCGAGCTTCATTGAGATCCCTCTCCTACGTCAGAGATACAGGGCTATCTGCGCAACGCGTCAACCGCTTACGCGCTGCGGGCGGTAAAGATACCAGTTTGTGAAAAATTTCGCAATAACCAATTCTCGACTAGGAGAGGGAACCGCCGCTAGATCTTGAGGGCTAAATCTGGAACCCTGGACGGAATGGGACCACCTTCCGCCGGTAGTTGCGGGCGTGCCGCTGCAGCGCCAGCTCCAACATCTGCCAGCGCTCGCTTGCCAGGACGGCCTGGATCGTGTCGAGGTCTTCGGCCACGAACTCCGCCTGACGCAGCGGGCAATTTCCCCATAGGGTGTGGTAGACCTGAAGCATGTAGAGCCCGAGGTTTTGCGCGGTTGGCACAAAGTCATTCATCACGAAGTCGAAGTATTCCTCGTGGCTGCCGGGCTTCAGATCGTAAAACAACATCAGTTTGTAGCGCGGGATGATCGTACGGCTCATGGGTGACTATCAGTCCTGCGCAGCTCCGGATGGATAGGTCGCTCTCGTTATTGCCAGATACCAGGAATCGCCGTGCCGCAGTTCGGGCACGTACCGCCAGTCTTCGCCAGCAGATTCGACGTAATCATGTAACCTGTACGCCCGATCACCGTCATGTTGCAGTTCGGGCAGCGCGTGTCTTCCCACTCGCCGCAGTTACCCGGCAGGTTGCCTGCGTAGACGTAGCGCAACCCGGCTTCCGCGCCGATCTCCGCCGCGCGAACAAGCGTCTCGGCGGTGGTGGGCGGAGTGGTCATCATCTTGTAGTCGGGATGGAAGGCGGTGACGTGCCACGGAATATCGACCGAAATGCTGGCGATGTAGCGCGCCGCGTCGTATAGCTCGTCGTTGCTATCGTTGAAACCGGGCACGATCAGCGTCAGCACTTCGAGCCAGATCCCGGCCTCGTGCACCCAGCGGATCGTGTCGAGCACAGTTTGCAGCACGCCGCCCAGATACCGCCGGTAGTGGCGATCCTGCATCGTCTTGAGATCGATCTTGTACGCGTCAAGGTACGGCGTCAGAAAGTCGATCACCTCGCGCGTGCCGTTGCCATTGGAGACGTACATCGTCAGCATACCGGCGGCGCGCGCCTTCTTGAAGACCTCGACCGCCCACTCCGACGTGATCAGCGGCTCGTTGTAGGTGCTCGCCATGCCACGCGCCCGATAGCGCCGCCCCAAGTCGACCAGTTCGTCTGCGCTGATCGGGATGTAATCGCGCCCGGCCGCCTCGTCGCGCAGCGTCTGCGAGATATCCCAGTTCTGGCAATAGCTGCACCGGAAGTCGCAGCCGAGCATCCCGAAGCTGAGGATGTTGGTCCCTGGCATGACATGGAAAAACGGCTTCTTCTCAACCGGGTCCACCTGCAACGCGCCGACGTAACCGCGCGGCACGCGCAGCGTCCCGCCTTCGTTATAGCGAATCTTGCAGATGCCACGCCGCCCGTCTTTGATCAGGCAGCGATGCCCGCACGACAGGCAGCGGAGCTTGTTTTCCTCGGCGTCGATCACCTCAACGAGCGCATCCGCGGCCGGCGCCGTCATCTCGTCAAGCTGCTGTTGTAGCGTGACGGTCCTGGACATTCTAGCGCTCCTTTTCCTACCTCGCGTCGCGCCTGGAGCGGTCCTGATAGGAAACGTTACCGGGCGCGTCGATTCACGCTCCGGTGCACTCCGGCGGCCTCACGATTGCCTAGATTCTCGCAAAGCAGCGGGCCAAGTCCAAACGTTTGTGGAACAAACCAGCGATTAGCAATGAGCGGTTAGCCGTTAGCCACAAGCGAAGGAAAAACGCTGCGCCCGCCCCGAAGTTGAGCGTGATGCAGCGTCGAAAAGGCGTGTTTTCGCCCTTGCGAAATATGCTATCGAAAGTCCCGAGCGCATACCACCAGCGTGCCGAACCTCACCCCTGGCCCCTCTCCATTCAATGGAGAGAGGAAAAGGGGCCGGGGGTTAAGGGGTGAGGTTTCCCAAGCGAGCGCCGCATACACCCCTTCATTTCGACCGCATATCCCATCGCTAACCGCTAATTGCTGACTGCTAACCGCTCCCTCTAAACCTTTTCCAGATGCCGCCCCTCTTTAGCGCGGCGCGCCAGCATCAGGATGTCGTAGGCGCTTTGGCGCGCGCTGGTCGTCTCTGCGCCGAGCATCTCGGCTAGCTCGTCCACGCGCCCCTGATCGGTCAGCCGCTCGACGCGCGTCACGGTGCGGTCGCCCTCGACGTGCTTGCTCACCCGGAAGTGCGCGTCCCCGAACCCGGCAAGCTGCGCGAGGTGCGTCACACACAGCACCTGATGAGACGCCGAAAGCTGCCACAGCTTCTGCCCGACAACCGCGCCCACGCGCCCGCCGATCCCCTGATCGATCTCGTCGAAGATCAGCGTCGGCACGCGGTCGGCGTGCGACAGCACGCTCTTGAGCGCGAGCATGATGCGCGCCGTTTCACCGCCCGAGGCGACCTTCACCAGCGGGCGCAGCGGCTCGCCGACGTTCGCCGCCATGAAAAATTCGACCTGATCGACGCCTGTCGCGGTGAACGCGAACCGCTCGCCGTCGATGTACACGCCGTCCGGATCCGGCTCGCGCGTGATGCGCGTCTCGAAGCGCGCCCCCTGCATCTTCAGGTCGCCAAGCTCGCGCACGATCTCTTCGGTCAGGCGGTCGGCAGCCTCGCGGCGGATACGGCTCAGCGCAGCGGCCGCGTCGCCGATTTCGTGCAGCAGGCGATCTTCCTCGGCGCGCAGTTCTTCCAGCCGCGCCTCGCTGTGCGTGATCGCGTCTAGCTCCTTGCGAACCTTCTCGGCGTGCTCCAGCACAGACTCGATCGTCCCGCCATACTTGCGCTTGAGCCGGTTGAGCAGCTCGACCCGCTCCTCGATCTCGTCCAGGCGGTGCGGATCGTACTCGGTATCGTCGGTGTATTGCCGCAGGGTGCGCGCCAGTTCGTCCGCCTGGATGCTGATCGCCTCGGCCATGTTGTAGGCGTCTTCCATCGACGGATCGAGCTTGGCGAGCTTGCTCAGCGCCAGCGCGGCGGTTGTCAGCAGGTCCACGCCCGCCGATTCGCCCGTCTCGCTGACCAACGCGTAATACGCCTCGTTCGCCAGCTCTGCGATCTTCTCCGCGTTAGTCAGCCGCGTGCGCTCGGCCAGTAGCTCCGCCTCTTCTTCGGGGCGCGGCGCGGCCGTTTCGATTTCCTCAAGCTGGAACTGGAGCATATCGATCCGCCGGGCGAGCGCGGCCTCGTCCGTCATCAGGCTGTTGATCTCGGCGCGGACCGCCGCCAGCGTGCGGACCTGCTCCGCCAGTTCGGCGCGCTGATCTTCCACGCCTGCGTAGCGATCGAGCAGATAGAGGTGCTGGGCTGGACGCAGCAACGACAGGTGCTCGCCCTGGCCATGAATGTCCACCAGCAGCGCGCCGATCTCGCGGTAGACCGCCAGCCCGCACGTCACGCCGTTGACGCGCGCCACGCTGCGGCCGTTAGCGCGGACCTCGCGCGTGAGGATGATCTCGTCGATCCCGTCGCCATCCAGTCCCTCGGCTTCGAGGATCGCGCGCAGGTCTTCGCGCACGCTGTCGGGCACCGCGAAAATCCCTTCGACCACGCTGCGCTCCGCACCCGCGCGGACGAACGTCACGTCCGAGCGCTCGCCCAACAGCAGGTTCACCGCATCCACAATAATTGACTTCCCGGCGCCCGTTTCCCCGGTGATCACCTGGAAGCCGGGCGTCAGCATGATGTCCAGCGAGTCGATGATCGCGAAATCTTTGATACGCAGTTCTTGAAGCATAGGCTATGACGTGAGCCGCCTTCTCGTCACCTGTTGATCGTCAGCCGCGTGCCAAACTGGGCTGCCGCCGTCCCCGTCGCCAGGAACATGAAGATCGCGATCATGAGGGGGTTAAAAAGCAGCGATGGCAGAGCGCCGAGGATCACGCCTGCCGCGACCACCAGGCCGGTATAGCGACCGCGCCGCTTTTTGGTCAGCGCGCGCACGATCGTGCCGATCGCGCCGCCCGTCGCCGAAGACACGAAGAAGGCGATGAAGATCATGAAGAAGCCGAACCGGAACCCAAACCGCGCCAAAATGTACGCCGCCACGAAGCTCACCACCACGCTGACCACCCCGGCGATGACGTAGTCGAACGCCTGCGCGTCGAAGAACTTGTCCTGCTGCTGGCGCACGCACTCCCGGCAGCGATAGCCGACGGGCGTCCGCACCGCGCATTTGGTGCACATCGGGCGGCCGCAGCGGTTGCAGCGCAGCGTCGCCTCTTGGTTCGGATGCACCGGGCAGGTGACGACCGCGTCCTCGGTTTCGGCAATCGGGATTGGGTTCTTCTCGGATACCGTCATCAGCGTTCGCACATTCATTCAACCGGGCGCACCGGGTCGGGCCGTCAGCGCTGGTTTCCACGAGACGGCAGCGCCCCTTCCACCGATCCGGAGATCGCCTGGTTGGGAGCGCGAGCGGGCACGCGCGGCTCCAGCCGGTCGAGCAGGGAGCGATAGAAATAGTTGTGGTCGCGCAGGCGCACAAAGCGGCTGACGTGCTCGCTGGCGCGAATCGTCACGTTATCCGACGACTCCAGGCTGGCGATCAGCTCCCCGTCCACCGTCAGCACGACTTCGGTTGCCGTATGCGGATCGACCACCACCTGAATCGTCGCGCCCTGCGCCAGCACCATCGGTCGATCCATGCTCAGATGCGGCGCCACCGGCACGACCAGGATGTTCTTCAGTTCCGGCGGCAGGATCGGCCCGCCGACCGCCAGCGCATAGGCTGTCGAGCCGGTCGGCGTGGCGACGATCAGCCCGTCGCCGTGATAGGTGGTCGCCCACCCGCCGTCAATATACGTATCCAGCCGGATCGACTTGTCGATCGCCC
>CBINGT010000127.1:0-8715 GCA_966250245.1 uncultured Anaerolineae bacterium | reverse complement strand
CTTGCCGCGCACGCGCTGAACGTGCGGAACGTGTTTGTCGTGATGGGCGACCCGACCGTCATCGGCGACTATCCCGACTCGTTCGACACGCACGACATCGCCCCATCTGCCCTGATCGAGCTGATCAAGCATAGCCTCAACAAAGGAGTGGATCAGGCGGGCGGCTCGATCGGCGTGCCGACGACGTTCCTGGTCGGCTGCGCGCTGAACATCAACGCCCGCGCGCTGGACCGCGAAGTCAAGCTGCTGCACAAAAAGATAGAGGCGGGCGCGGACTTCGCTCTGACGCAGCCAGTGTTCGACCCGGCCGTGATCGAGCGCTTCCACGACGCCTATGCCGCGCAGTTCGGCCCGCTGACACTCCCCCTGCTGGCCGGAATCCTGCCACTCTTCGGCGCGCGGCACGCTGCGTTTCTGCACAACGAAGTTCCCGGCATCGAGATCCCGCAGTCCCTGCGCCAGCGGATCGAGGCGGCAGGCGAGACGGCGCCGCAGGAAGGTGTGCTGATCGCTCAGGAGTTGCTCCACGCGGTCAAACCGCTGGCACAGGGTGTATATTTGATGCCGGCGTTTGGTCGTTACGATCTGGCTGCTGCGGTGATCGACAGCCTCGGGCGGTCGCGCGCCACCACTGATCTGCACCCCGCCGACGCGCGATCGTAGGGCGAACGGCGACTTTCCACCCGCCCGCTAGCATACAATGTCGCCGGAAATTCGCAACGCTTGTTATAACTCTATCGTACAGAGTGGTAGTCTACTCTGTCTGCGTCAAACTGGGAGACGGCGTTCATGCGGCACCTTACTCGTGTGGTCGCGCTGGCAGTAGCGATCGCAGCGCTGGCAGCTATTCTCGGAGCATGCAACGGTAACGGAGAAAACGACGATCCCACCGCGTTGCCATCGCCGCGCACGCTGCTTGACGACGCCACGAACCAGATTTCGTCTGCCAGCTCATTCACGATTGAGATCTCCGTGAGCGGGATGCCGGTTCGCATTCAGGTGGGCGATATTGCGCTGCCTGAGGAAATCCCGCTCATCTTCGAATACGCGCGTGGGACGTTCGTCGCGCCCGACCGCTTGCAGGCCGCGATCGATATCCGCGTCGGTGATGCGGTTGCCCGCACCGAGCTGATCGCGCTGGGGCCGGACCAGTACATGCGCAGCGACCTGCTCACCCAGGGCAGTTGGGTCGCGGAACAGGTGATCAGCGGGTTCTCGCCCGCCGACCTGATGGCGCCAGAGACAGGCATCCCGAGCGCGCTGGCGAAGGTTCAGAACCTTGAGATGGTCGAGCGCACCGATCTGGACGGCGTGCCGGTGTATCACCTGACCGGGACGATTGACGCCGCAGACATGCACTCGCTGACGTTTGGACTGATGGGCGCGCGCGTCGGTGCGATGCAGATTGATCTCTACGTGCTGACTGAGGGGCACTGGCTGGAGCAGATCGTCATGCAAGAGCCGTTGCCGGAAGAAAGCACCGAAGAGGGCGACGAGCCGACCCGCTGGACGATCAGCGTGCTCGACTATAACCAGGACGTCACCATCGAAGCGCCCGCCCCGACGAGCGAGCAGGCCCAGCCATGAGTTCGCGCAGTGAAACCGAGAGCCAGACGCATTCCCCCTGGCTTATCCTTCTGATCGTCAGCTTGCCGGTGTTTATCGGCGCGCTGGACCTGACGATCATCTCGGCGGTGCTGCCAGAGGTTATCCTCAGCCTCAACCTGCCGATCAAGGAATATCTCGACCAGGCATCGTGGGCGGTCAGCGGCTATCTGCTGGCCTACGCGATCAGCATGACGTTCACCGGCCGCCTGTCCGACCTGGTCGGGCGCCGCACGGTGTACATCACCTGCCTGGTGATCTTCATGGTCGGCTCGTACCTCGTCACCTCCTACGACAGCACGCTCCTCAACGGCTGGATCGCGCGCTTCTACAATCAGGTGCTTGGAGAGCGTCCGCCGCGCCTGGAAGAACGCCACCTGTACCTTGTGATCTTCGGTCGCGTGGTGCAGGCGTT
The DNA here is from genome assembly GCA_966250245.1 of uncultured Anaerolineae bacterium. Classification (GTDB taxonomy): domain Bacteria; phylum Chloroflexota; class Anaerolineae; order Aggregatilineales; family Aggregatilineaceae; genus DYGX01. The sequence goes on along the minus strand of CBINGT010000127.1, from coordinate 6,695 downwards.
CGGCGCGGGCGCGATGGTCCCGGTGACGCTGGCGCTCGTCGGGGATATGTTCCCCGCAGCGAAACGCGCCAAGCCGCTCGGCGTGATCGGCGCGGTCGACACGCTCGGCTGGGTGCTGGGGCACCTGTACGGTGGCGTGATGGTGCGCACTTTCGGCTATTACGGCGACCGGATCGTCGAGGCGGCGCGGGACATCGGCCTGCGCATCAGCCCGCCCAACTGGGAAACGCTGTTTCTGCTGAACATCCCCATCAGCCTGATCGCGCTGATCGGCGCGTGGTGGGTGCTGAAGGGCGTCCCCCAGCGGCGCACCACTGGCCGGTTCGACTACGTCGGCACGCTGCTGATCGCGCTGGCACTGGTCGGGCTGAACGTCGGCCTGGGGACCAGCCCGGAAGCCGCCGTCACCGCTACCGACTTCAACGAGCTTGAACAGGCAGGCACCGGGCTCAATGTGCTCTTTCTGGTGTTCGGCGCGATCGCGTTCCTGCTGTTCCTGTGGGTGGAGTGGCGCGTCAGGCATCCGCTGATCCGGTTGGGCATGTTCAACAGCCGGAACTTCTCGGCTGCCTCATTCACAAACCTGCTCGTCGGCTACTGTCTGGCGATCGGGCTGGTCAGCGCGCCGCTGCTGGTGAACTTCCGCGTGGACACGCCCACCAGTGACCAGATCCAAGAGGCCGCCCTGATCGCCGGGATTCTGCTCTCTGGGTTGACCGTCCCGATGGCGGTCGCCGCGATCCCCGGCGGCTGGCTGAGCGACCGCTACGGCTATCGCTGGCCCACGGCGAGCGGCCTGCTGCTGGCCGCGATTGGCTTCCTGTTGACCGGCACCATCTGGGACAACGACACCTCGTATTGGACGATGGGCGCGCACATGGTGGTGATCGGTGTCGGCCTCGGCCTGACGATCTCCCCGATCAGCACCGCCGCGCTGAACGACGTCCACGAAGACGAGCGCGGCATCGCAGCCGGGCTGATCCTGAACCTGCGCCTGGTCGGGATGACGCTCGCCATTTCGTCGCTGACGATCTACTCGCTCAGCCGGTTTGACGAGCTCGTCGCGCAATACCAGGGACAGCAGACAGGCGACATGGTGCAGACCGCAGTCGACGCGTCGCTGTCCGCCGCGATGAAAGTGATCAACGAGATGCAGTTGATCGGCGCGGCGATGGCCGTCGCAGCGTTTGCGATCGCCCTGCTCTTGCGCGGCGGGCGGACCACCGCACCCGCATCCCCAGAAATCGCGCCGCGAGCGTACCCGCAGCGCCCCGTGTCGGCGCGTCGCAGTTCGGACGACTAACCCGCGAGGCGCGGCACTAGCTGGCGCAGCGAGGCCGCGCCCCCTATAATTGCGCGTTAAAACACCTGTTTCCACCGGATCGGACCGTCACATATGACTGAAACGCCGAAGATCCACGTTCTGGCGGCGGTTGCCCCCGCCGCGTTGTCGCGTTACCGGCAGGCGCTGTCTCAGGACGACCAGATCAAGCTCAGTCTGGTGACCGAGCAGCAGGACGTCCGCGATTTCCTCAAGCAATCCCAGCAGCGCGCTGATGTGCTGGTGCTGGACAGTGCGCTGTGCGACGCCTATCACCTGATCAACGAATTACGCCATTCGTACCCGCGCCTGATGATCCTGCTGGTCGATGATCAGGCGGATTTCAGCACGCCGGGCCGCGCGGACGACGTGACCACGCACCCGTTTGAGAATGGCGATCTGCTGCGGCGGATCAAGCGGCTCGCGCAGGAGCGCCAGCTTGAAACGGTGCGCTCCGACATGTTCCCGCAGATTCGCACTGTGGCGAAGGAGCTACGCCGCGCCGGGTCGAGCCACAGCATGCAAACCCGCGTAACCGAAACGATCGCTGAGATGGGGTACGACTACGTCGCGTTCTACCGGCTGCTGCCACTCGAACCGCCGTCGTTGTCATTGGCGGCGCAGTCCGGACCGCCGCAGCTTACCGACAGAGCTCCCACATCCATCCCGCTGAACGGCACGCTGCTCGGCTGGGTAGCAGAGAGCGGCCAGAGCCGCGTCGTCGCGCCGGGGGACACGCCAAGCCACCTGTTCATCGAGCGCGGCTTTCTGGCGGCAGGCGCGTGCGTTGCTGTCGGCATCAGCCTGCGGTTCGGCGTGCTGTTCGCGTGCCGCGCCGATCCGAACAGCATCACAGAACAGCACGTCAAGCTGCTCGAACTGATCGGCGCGCAGCTTGCGCACGCTCTCGCCCGCGCGCAGGACTGACCGCCTCATTGCAGGATAGGGCTATGGCTCACGAGATTCAGATCGGAACCGCCCGCAGCCAACCCGGCGCGATCACATACGGGACGCTCGACGCCGTCCCCCTGCCAACCGGTGGGATGGACAGCTTCCCCATCGTGATCGCCCAGGGAAAGAACGGTTCGTCGCCGGTCCTCTGGGTGACCGGGAACATCCACGGCGCGGAGTTCGACGGGCTGGCGGCAATCCATCACCTGCTCACGCCGGAGCTGGTCGAGCAGCTCACCGGCACAGTCATCGCGGTGCCCACGCTCAACCCGGCGGGCCTGCGAACTGCCGAGCGTAGCCCCTACTACCTGCACGGCCGCGACCCGAACCGGCTTTTCCCCCCGATGGCCGGGACGGTCGACGAGAGCGACATGGCCTATCCGACCGCGCTCGAAACCGCCTACGCCCGCCTGTTTGAGCGGATCGCCGCCACCGCCGATTACCTGATCGACCTGCACGACTACGGCGCGATCTCCATCCCGTTCGCCATCCGCGACCCCGTCCTGTACCGCAACGGGCGCGAAAAAGCCCTCGCCCAGAAGCTACAGGACACCGTCGGCGAGATGCTTCAGGCGATGGGGCTGACAATCGTGCACGAGTACGTGTCGGAGCAGTATCTGAAGATGCAACTGCATCGCTCGGTGAGCGGCGCTGCGCTCAACACGGCGCGCATCCCTGCGATCACGGTGGAGCTTGGCGGGCAGCGGGTCGTCAACGTGACGCACGTCCGCGCCGCCGTCGCTGGCATCCGCAACGTGATGCGCTGGGCGAAGATGCTCCCCGGCTCGTACGAGCCGATCCGCGACGTGCCGGTGCTGGACCTCGGCTATCCGGTGCGGCGAATGCAACACCCGCGCGTCAAGCAGGCGTGCATCGTGCACCATCTCGTCCAGCCGGGCGAGCGCGTCCGGCGCGGGGATCCGGTCGCGCGGGCGGTGGACGTCTTCGGGCGGCCGATTGAGGGAAATGGCCTGCTCTATAGCGAGTTCGACGGGTTCGTGCTCGGCCTGTATTCGAGCCTCGCCTACTACCCGAATGATGGGGTGATGGGCCTGGCCGTGCGAGACGACGCCGGTGCGATCGTCTATCAAGTGGGGCGGTTCTGAAACGAAAAACAGCCGGGCGCGCGATTCGCTTCCGGCTGCTTTTGGCTATATTTCGCTGTTCTTCGCTGCCCTTTGCTACCCTGAGCTTTCCTTCGCGTTCGCCAGTCGCTCAGCGTACTGCGCCTTGTAGTATTCCAGGTATTCGCCGGTCTTGATCTTGCGCCACCACCACTCGTTCTGGCGATACCATTCGACCGTCTGGCGCATCGCGTCCTCGAAGGTGTGCTTAGGCTCCCACCCCAGCTCGCGGCGGATCTTGTCGTTGGTCAGCGCATAGCGCCGGTCATGCCCGGGACGATCCTCCACATAGCGGATCAGGCTCTCCGGCTTGCCGAGCGCGTCGAGAATAAAGCGCGTCACCTCGATGTTGTGGAGCTCGTGCTCCCCACCGACGTTGTAGATTTCGCCCGGCGCGCCCCGCTCCAACACGATCTCGATCGCGTCGGCGTGATCGTCCACATACAGCCAGTCACGCACCTGCATCCCGTCGCCATACAGCGGCAGAGGACGGTCGTCGATCGCCTCGGTGATGAAGAACGGCGCGATCTTCTCAGGATACTGGTACGGGCCAAAGGTGTTGCTGCCGCGCGTGACAGTCGTGTGCAGGCCATAGGTGACGTGATAGGCGCGGAGCATCATCTCGCCACTCGCCTTGCTGGCTGCATAGGGGCTGTTCGGCAACAGAGGATCGCCTTCGCGGAAAAAACCTTCGTCAATCGAGCCGTACACCTCATCCGTGCTGACCAAATGCACGCGCGGGATACCAAGCTGTCGCGCGACGTCCAGCAGGACGTACACGCCGACAATATCCGTTTTGATGAACGCATCCGGCTCTAGAATCGAGCGGTCGACATGCGATTCGGCGGCGAAGTTGACAATCGCGTCGATCGCGTACTGCTTGCAGACCCGTTCCACCGCCGCGCGGTCGGCAATATCACCGCGCTCGAAAGCGTAGTTCGGCGCGTCCTTTACCGGCAGCAGGTTGTCGAGGTTGCCCGCATATGTCAGCTTGTCGAACACGACCAGCCTGTATTCCGGATGCTTCGCTACCATTCGCCGCACGAATGCGCTGCCGATAAAGCCTGCCCCACCGGCCACCAGGATGTTTTTCATAATCGCTCCCTCAATTCCGCGCGGGCGACAAAACGAAACGCTCTATCGCCAGCGCAACGCCGTCTTCGTCGTTGCTCGTCGTCACGAAATCCGCTGCGTCTCGAATGTACGCCGGGGAATTGCTCATTGCCACGCCGATCCCGGCCATCTTGATCATCGCCAGATCGTTGGAGTTGTCGCCGAAGGTCATTGTCTCGTCCGCTTCGATGCCTGCATGGTCGAGGATGTGGCGCAGCGCGGTCGCCTTGGAGACGCCCTGCGGCAGCAACTCGACCACTTCCGGCAGACCAGAGCGGATCACCTGCCCGCGCCCGGCAAAGCGCGCTTCGAGCAGCTTCTGGAAGGCGCTGACCTTCGCAAGATCCTGGTTCATCAGGATGATTTTGTGCGGGTGATAGCCGTCGCGCAGGGCTGGGGCGAGATCGGGCAGGACCTCCGGCGGCGGCTCGTGATGTTCGACCAGCACGTCGACGTTCTCATCCCACACTGGCACCAGCAACCCGCCCGCGACGTAGATCACAGGCGTCATGCCGTGTTCGGCGGCGAAATGCACCGCTTCGACCGCCAGATCCGGCGGGATCGGGTCTTCGTAAAGCACGGTGCCGTCGATATCGTGGACGCTCGTCCCGTTCCCGCAGATCACCGGCAGTTGGATGTCGAAGCGCTCGATCAGTGCAGTGGTCGAGGGAAACGTCTTGCCGGTCGCCACGGTGAACGCGACGCCCTGCGCCTGCGCCGCGCGGATCGCCGCCTCGGTGCGCGGCGACACTTCATGTGCCGAATTGAGCAGCGTCCCGTCAAGATCGGTCACGATCAGGCGGATCGGTTTGCGAGGCATATCCGTCATAGGGCAGCCCGCTAGATCAACTCCAGGCGACTGTGATCGCCGAGATGCAGCTTGATCGTCTTGGGGCGCGCCGCGCTGATACCGACTTGCGCGTGCCGTCCGATCAGGCTGTCTTGCAGGCGCGTGGGGATGTTGCAAATCGAACTGTGTTCCAGCACGATGCTGCGCTCGATCTCGCTATTCTCGACTACGACGTCGTGGTAAATGCTGGTGAACGGGCCGATGTAGCTGTTGATGATCTTCGTGTTTTCCCCGATGATCGCCGGGCCGCGCACCACGCTGTTCACGATCTGTGCGCCGCGCTCGATCGTCACGCGGCTGTCCACCTGGGAGCCGCTGTCGACATAGCCGTGCACGTGCGGCTTAAGCTCGTCCAGCACGTGGCTGTTGGCGGTCAGCATATCGTCGGGGCGCCCGGTGTCGATCCACCAGCCCTTGTGGATGTGCGGGTAGACCGTATAACCGTGGTCGATCAACCACTGGATCGCGTCGGTGATCTCCAGCTCCCCACGGAACGAGGGCTGAATCTCCTCGGTCGCCTGGAAGATGTGCTGGTCAAACATGTAGATCCCGACCAGCGCCAGGTTCGAAGGGGGCTGTTGCGGCTTTTCAATCAGCCGGGCGACGCGGCCGTCGGACGTCAGTTCGGCGACGCCGTACTGCTCAGGGCGGTGTACTCGCGTTAGGACGATCTGGCTGTTCCATTCCGGGTGGTTGGCGAAATCCGCGATCAATGGGCTGATGCCCCCCTGGATCACGTTATCGCCCAGGAACATGACGAAGCGCTCGTCGCCAATAAAATCGCGCGCGATCTTGACGGCGTGCGCTAGCCCGAGCGGGGCTTCCTGCGGGATGTACGTGATCTCGACGCCCCAGCGCGAGCCATTGCCCACCGCTTCCTGGATCTCCGCCGCCGTGTCCCCGGTGACCACGCCGATCTCGGTAATCCCCGCATCGCGGATCGCCTCAATCACGCGGAACAGGATCGGCTTGTTGGCGACCGGAATCAACTGCTTGGCGCGCGTGTACGTCAGCGGGTACAGCCGCGTTCCCTTACCACCGCTCAGCACTAAGCCCTTCAACGTGTCCTCTCCCTCGTCATTCAGCCGAATAATACGCGCCGACTGAGCTATCACGCGGAGCATCGAGCAGCACGGCGCCGATCAGCGGCACGGATATCCGCTCCAGCTCTTCTTTCGCGCGTGCGGTCTGATCCCGGCGCGAAACGCCCGCCCGCAGCACGAGCAATAGCCCGTCCGTCTTGAGCGCCAGCAGCGCGGCGTCGGTCACCGCCAGCACTGGCGGCGCGTCGAAGATCACGTAATCGGCCTGCTCGCGGAGCGCGGCAATGATCTCG